>JAEYWB010000942.1 GCA_023429275.1 Planctomycetota bacterium | reverse complement strand
CCGTCTCGTGGGCTCGGAGTTGTGTATAATAGACAGCCCGCAGTCCCGCGCGGCGCACCGGATCGCGAACGTCGGCGTCGAGAGACGCCCGCTTCGAGAACAGCCGCGGCCGGAGACCGAGCCGCCGGAGATGACGGACAAGATCGAGAAGAAGGTCGGACTGTTTGCCCGCCCCCGACATCGGATTGCGCTGAATGGCGACCCAGGGGCGCGCGTCGCCAACCGGCAGATCAGCGACGTGACTCATTCGGCTCCCCGCCTGCCGGCCAATGCGAGGTTCCCGAGCCGGGCATCGGCACAGGGTCGTGGCGGCATCATGCCTCCGGCGATCTAGCTCTTGTCGAGAACCGTGGCGTCTTCAAGCTGATAGAGCAGCATCAGCTTGCCGTCCCGCACCACCGACTTGATCACGAATTTTCCCGTGACGTCGAACGGCCGCATGTGAATGTAGTCGGTCGTCGTTCCCGGCTTCATCTTCACGGCGACCTGGTCGTAAATCTTGACGTTGGCGCCGAAGCAGCAGTCCTTGCTGTCCCGCACAAAGAGAAAGAACGGGAGCTCTTTCTCACGCGGCGGCGGCTTCATGAAGCCCCGCAGCCGGACCACCTTGCCGCTGAGATCCTTGAGCCAGGAGGGGAAGTGATCGACGACATCGACCGGAACAGGTTCCGCGTCGAGGACCTTGAGAAGGTCGAGGTCGTCAAAGCTGACCCGCAGCTCCCCTCCCGTCGTCTTCTGAAACGCCTTCTCCGGGACAAGGAGCGTCAGCGGCCGGGGCCCTATCGGGGACGCCGCATTCTCCGCGGTCGTCGAATCCGCAGCCGGGCTGACAGCTTTCTCCGACGGGGCGGCCGGTTCTTCAGTCGCAGGAGAGGCCGGAACGGAAGCCGACGCCACGGCGACCTGGGAGTTTCCGGAGGGCTCGGAAGCGACTTCAGGCAGAATCGGGGTGTCGACCGGGTCGACGGCGACCGGCGTCGCTCGTTCGGGACGGCGGTACTCGCTCGTCGTCGGAACCTGCTGAACGTCCTTCGAGGGGACGGCGTTCTCCGCGCAGCCGGCAGCGGCGATCAGCAGGACCATCGATATCCAGCTCGAGCGATCCATCGTCTCTCCCTCGTTGGCGGATTCATCCTTGAATCACGAAACATATTTCAGAAATCGGACTGGGCAGGAGTGTAGTGCTCACCGTCGATCAGGTAGATCGGCTCCTTGTCCCCCCCCTTGTAGTTCCGGTTCAGCCGGAACGTGCCGGCGACCGAGACGCGGCCGGGGTAGAAATCGATCGTCTTGTCGCCGGTCATGATGACGCCGATGCGGTCCTCCGGCTTCGGATTTCCCCCGAAGCAGCAGTCCCCGCCGTCACGGCAGAACAGGAATCCCTTGAGGCCGATCTGCTGCTTCTCGGGGTAGACGAAGCCCTTGAGGAACACCTTCTTCCCGTCGAGCGCGGCGACGTCCGGATGCGGCGCCATGTATCCCTGCTGGTACAGAATCCCCTTCTTCGAGATGTCGGCGGAGAAATTGAGCCGCTCGAACCCCTCGGGGACTTCCGTCTGGTACGCATGGACCTGGACGCCGATTCCCCCCGCAAATGTCAGCAGGCAGGTCACCAGCGCGAACCATGACCCTGCGAATCCCCGGTACTCTCCCGCAGCGCGGTAGAGCTGGATCAGGCTGACCGCAGCCACCCCGGCTCCCAGGAGAGCGAGGGGAATGATCGCCCAGAACGCCAGGGCGAAGACCGAGATCACGGCCATCACGACCGCGAGGATCGAGAGGCCAAGGACCGGCTTGTAGGAGAACTCCGTCCCTTCATCCTGATACGTGCGGAATTCGCTCCCGCTGGGCGAAATCTCCAGGACCTGCGACATAACCGAACCCTCACGCCTCGACCGATGTGAACAAACGTGCGCGTGAATGAGCGCAAAAGATATCCAGAGAAGTATACCCGGCGAATTCCCCGATCCGCAAAACGGAATTGCCTGAATACCGAAAGCCGGGGCCCCGCAGACCTTGCCCGAGCCGAATTCCGTGCCGATCCGCCCACCTGAAAGCAACCCGGCCCGTGGAATGGACACTCACCTCTCCATAGCGCGGCCTTCCGGGGCCTTCCCGCTGGGCGACCAGGGCCACGAACACCGAACAAGGGCCGGAATCGAACGGATTATGAAGATCCTGTCGGCTGCTTCCGTCTTGCATGACGGAGGTCGCCAGCCCGAGAGAGGGCGGCTCGGCAACGCTCGGACGGCCTGGAAGGCCGTGCTACGGAGCTTTGAGCGACTGACCTTCCAATGGACTGCCGGCTCCTCAGTGCTTCGCCCGCTCTCGCGAGAGCGTGCAGGTCCGCGCGTAGCTGTTGTTCTTCATGAACATCGGGGAGATCCAGACGTTCTTGTCCATCGGGACGGTGACCGTCACAGAGACCTCGTTCGTCGTCGGGGTGAGAGTCGAGGGGGTCACGGTGACCACGCCGTCGCTGATCCCACAGATCTCCAGGACCTTCTTCGCCTCGTTGACCGCGAGCGTTGCCGTGGAACCGGGGACCATCGCCCGGCGGGCCCCTGTATAGGCGGCGTTGACGAGCGTATTGCGGATCATGTTGACTCGCGCGAACTCGATCGTCGCGAACAGCAGCAGGAAGGCAATCGGCACGGTGATCGCGAACTCAACCGTCGTGACGCCGTCGCGACGGGAGCGAATCGTAGCTGAGCGAGAACTCTTCACGGGCGGCTCGGGGGGCGAAGTCAAAAAGGGGGAGGCGTCGCGGCGAAACGGTCGTCCGGCCACTACTCCGTCAGCAGCACCGGCATCGAGTACGCCAGGTCGGTAAACGCAGCCTCGAGCTGGGCGGCATTGACCGCGTAGTAGTGCTTGCCGCCGGTCAGGGTCGCGACCGCCTTCATCGTTGTCTGGTCCGCACCCGGAAGGAACGTAATCGTGTGGACGACGATCCCCTTCGCCTTGGCGGTCGCGGCGACCGTCATCGGGTCGGCCCCCTGGTTCCAGAGGCCGTCCGTCATCAGGATGACGCTCTTGCGGGCCAGGGGCCGCGTGTTGTCGGCGTCGAGCATCTTGACCGCCTCGCTGAGGCCTGCAGACAAGTTCGTCGCGCCAAGCATCGGCTTCAGGGCCCGTGCCTGGATCGGCCCCAGGATCGCGCTGATGGTCGTCGACAGCTCCAGATCACGCACAACCGCCAGCGAAGTGAGCCTGGTGAGCGTGTACTCGTACGAGCTCTTGTTAATGTCCGAGGCCCACGTGATCACTCCCACCCGGGGTGGGAGGTTGACCTTGGTGACGATCTTGACGTACTTGTCGACCGCGTTGGTCAGGGCCGCCCATCGGCTCCCCGTCGGGTGAGGGGGGAGCGTAATCGTCAGTGGATACGACAGGGACGTTCCAGCAGGGTACACCCAGTCGACCCCCGACAGGTCGAAGCACATCGAATGCGATCGGTCGAGGCAGAGGACGACATCCTGGTCGAACTGTGCGGCGACCGACGTCACCTTCGGCGAGAAGGTGTTCTGGCCGAAGATGCCGGCAAAAAACAGGTTGACCGGTCCGCTCGCGCTCCCCTTCGCGAGCGACGCGTTGATCCGCACGGCCCGCTCCGGCTTGGCGTTCGGGACGAAATCCCAGCTGCCGTCAGACATCAGGACGGTCTGACCGAGTTCGATGTCTCCGTAAGCCAGCTTGAGGGGCTTGCCGCCGATCTGGTTATAGCTGGCGTATTCGATCGCGGCGGCGACCGCCTTCGTCGGGTCCTGCGTCCGGCGGAGGGCCTCTGTCCCCGCCTTGGCCGCGGCATCGGAAGCGGCGCGGAGCTCGCTCCGCGTGAGCTGCATGTACGAGACGTCGACGGCGAAGACGATCATCACCAGGAAGATGACGAGCATCATGCCAATCAGGACGAGCATCGCCCCCGCGCGGGCCTGCACGGCCGGCGAAGCGACACCGGGACGGGTAGCGGGCCGGTGGGGAGCTCTCATAGTTTCACCATCGTGAACCTGACGTCGATCCTGGAGCCGTTGAAGAACCACGGCGGCGAAACCGCGTTGTCGGCGACCGGGGCCTCCGTCGTGACGACGATCGTCGTCCCGGCCTTTGTCGTGGCGGTCACCGGGGGATAGATCGAGATCTTCCCCCCCTTGACCTTGTGGGCGGTCATGATGTCTTCACCGTTCTTCAGAGCCTCCGCCTCGGTCCCCCCCATGGAGGTGACGCTGACGGCGGTCTCATAGGCGGCGAGCGTGAGAGCCTGCTTCAGGTGGATGTAGTTGGCGGTCTCGACCGCTCCCATGACGAGCAGGAAGAGGAGCGGGGCGCACAGCGCGAGTTCCACCGCCGCGACCCCCGAACGGAGGGACGACGCGGCACCGCGACGTGCCGATGGGAACGCCGGTCTCGTCCGGATCTCGTTCGGAATGCGCTGCATGACGCGGCCTGAACCTCGGGAGTGCTTGTCACGCAAACCCTAGGTCACCCGGTTTATCCGGTCCTCAGGGCAAGCGCAGAGCCCGCCACTTTTCCGAACCGGGTCCGACCTGCACCGAAGAATCCGAGACGTTGCCTTTCGGCATCGGGCAGCCGGCATGAGCCCCGCGTTCACTCCTCCCCCGCAACGGTCGCGGCAGGTGCTCGAATGTTCAGGCAGAGTCAGCTCCCTGCCGCCGCTGCGGGTTCCATTCCCTCCTTAACCCAGAGCAGGCGGGATCGAACCCAGCGGGCCTCGTCGGTCAGGAAGTGCCTGTCGTAGAACTTCCCCAGTGACTCGTATCGGGCGGCGGGATCGAATCCCGCCGCATAGGCGAGTTTTCGAAGGCAGATCGGGCAGAGGTGCGGCGACTGACTGTCCGACTCCTCGAGATTGTTCGAGCCGTTCATCAGGCACTCATAGTGCGTGCAGTGGGCGATCCCGAACATGTGGCCGACTTCATGGGAGAAGACGCCGAGGCACCGCCGCAGAAACAGCAGGTCATCTCCCGGCAGGGGCTGCTCGCCGAAGAACCGCCGGTCGTACCGGGCGAAGCTGTAAACCCCCACCCGGTCTCGAAGAGAAGCCTGCCCGAAGACGTAGTTCCACGATGGCTCGGGGTAGAGGTCCGTCATCGTGACGGCGATCCGGCAGTAGGCATCCTTCGGCAGGTCGGCCTTCAGGAAATCGAGAACGTCGGTCGAGAGAATCTGCCCCGCCCGCGTGGAACGGTTTCTTCGCTTCGTCATCGTCTCGGGGATCTCGATCTCCGGCTGCAGCTCGGCCTTGAGACGAAAGAACCGCTCGCCGAAGTCCGCGACCTGCCGGAGAACCGGCCTCTGCTCGTCGTTGAACTTCCCCAGGGGCTGGATGTAGAGCTTGCGGCGGGTCGGATCGATCCTGTTCGGCTTCGAGGCGACGAAGTCCGTGTAGCTCTGGCCTTGCTCCGGATAGCTGGCCAGCCAGTCGCCCGGCCCCGGAGGACGTTTGACTTCGTGTCCCTTCGGCGAGAACGCGCGGCGCTGCTCAACCGGCAGGTCGTCGATGCGGCCGAGCGCATCGGCCAGTTCCTTCTCCGTGGGGACGGTCCAGACCGGAGCCGGCTCCGCAGCCCGATTGCGGACCGCGAGTGCTCCAGTGAGAAGGATCACGATCAGCAGCATCGGGCCGACTCGGTTCGGACGCATCCTCGTCTCCTTCGGCTTCACTGCTGGCTGCGACACCCATCCGCCAGGAGCCGCCGCGGGAAATTCAAATTCCTCACCGCCCCTTCAGGATGTCCGCAGCCGCCGGGGTTTTCCA
>JAEYWB010000808.1 GCA_023429275.1 Planctomycetota bacterium | reverse complement strand
GCCACGCGCGAGGAGGGGGATCCGGTCGAGCTGCTCCTCTACAGCGACGGCAACGCGGAGGCGGACGGAATCGCCCAGCGGATCCGGGACGCGGTCGACTCCGGTCAGCGGAAGTACCAGGATTTCGCGATCTTCTACCGGGTCAACGCCCTCTCGCGGACGCTCGAACTGTCGCTGCTGCGGAACCGGATCCCGTTCCAGGTCGCGCAGGGGGTGGCGTTCTACGATCGGGCCGAGATCAAGGACATGCTCGCGTACCTGCGTCTCGTCTATAACGCGGCGGACCGCACGGCGTTCCTCCGCGTCGTCAACACGCCGCTGCGGGGGCTGGGCGAGACATCGCAGAAACGACTCCTCGCCTGGGGGGACCGCGAAGGTCTGACGCCGCTCGAGGCCTGCAAGCGGGCGAAGGAGGTTCCCAAGCTCTCGACCAAGGCGGCCCTGGGGTTCCAGAACTTCGCCAGGACGATCGAGGCCCTGTCGCTGGCCGACTCGGGCTCGGTGGGGTCGCTGATCGAGGCGATCATCGACAAGACCCACTTCCTTGCTGCGTGGCAGTCGAGCCGATCGGAACAGGACCTGAACCGGCTCGCGAACGTCCAGGAACTGGTCACGGCGGCGAAACAGTACGACGAGCTCGCGGGCGAAGGACGGTCGCTCGAAGGATTCCTGGAGGAAACCGCGCTCGTGAGCGACACGGACTTCCTCGACGACGCTCAGGGGCGGGTCACGCTGATGACGCTGCACGCCTCGAAGGGGCTCGAGTTTCCCGAGGTGTATATCGTCGGCCTCGAGGAGGGACTGATCCCGCATGACCGGGCGGTCCGTGATCCCCAGACGAACGAGCGGATGACGTCGGGGCATGAGTTCGAGGAAGAACGGCGGCTGTTGTTCGTCGGAATGACCCGCGCGCGCGAAAAGCTGTCGCTGACCCACACATCGTTCCGGGCCTTCCGCGGGAAGGTCGTCACGTCGATCCCGAGCCCGTACATCTCCGAATTCGAGGCGGAGCGGGTCAACCAGGTGACTTCGCCGTTTACGCACCTCGCCTGGAAGGAAGAGCACCGACAGGAAATCGAGTCGCATCTCGAAGAGCACAGGGCCCGGACGCCGGTCGGCAAGCCGCTCGACTTCGACAAGCCGAAGACCCTGATCATGTCGGGGGCGGATCTGCTGAGCGGCTCGAAAGGGGCGACTTCCGGACCGGCCGCCTCCTCGCCCGGATTCGCCCTCGGCCAGCAGGTGCGGCACCCGCGGCTTGGCGTCGGGACCGTGACACAGGCCAGCGGCCTCGGCCGTCACAAGATCGTGAAAGTGAGGTTCGCAGATTCGAACCGGGAAGAGACGTTCGTCGTCGGCAAGGCTCCGCTCCAGCCGATCGGGACATAATCCGGTTGGAGGAGTGCGCTTTGCGCCCCGGACCGCGGTTCGTAAGATCAATTCCGACTCAGATCGCCCCCTCCGCCCTGCCCCCCACCTCTTCGAGATTCGTCGATGAAGCGCATCGCGTTGACCGGACTCTGTCTCTTCTGCCTCGCCGCCGGCGCCGCCTGGTCGTCGTTCCGCGAGACGAGCCCCGGTGAAGAGATGACCGCCGCGGGGGAAGCATTCCTCGCGACGCTCGATGCCGACCAGCGGAAGGTCGCCCTGATGGCGTACGAGGAGCCCAAGCGGCTCGACTGGCACTTCATCCCCAAGCCGTTCCGCAAGGGGCTGCAGGTCAAGACGATGACCGCCCCCCAGAAGGAGGCTGCTCTCAAGGTTCTTCGCTCGGCTCTCAGCCAGATCGGCTATGACAAGGCGACGAAGATCATGTCGGTTGAAAAGCTCCTGTTCGAGCTCGAGAAGGGCAAGGGGGCCAACATCCGCGATCCGGAGCGGTATTTCGTGACGTTCTTCGGCCAGCCGACCCCCGAGGGACGCTGGGGGCTGTCGTACGAAGGGCACCACCTCTCGCTGAACTTCGTGGTCGACAAGGGCAAGGTGATCTCGTCGACGCCACAGGTCTTCTGTGCAAACCCGGCCATCGTGAAGGTCGACAACAAGGCGGGGATCGAGCAGGGGCTGCGGCTGCTCGCGAAGGAAGAGACGCTCGCCTACGACCTCGTCCGCTCGTTCTCCGATGAGCAGAAGTCGACGGGGATCTTCGCCAAGGAACCCCTGAAGGAAGTCCGCGCCGCCGGTGAGCCGCAGCCGCCGACGGACGCGCCGGTCGGGCTCCCCTTCACGAAGCTCTCGGACGCCCAGAAGAAGACCCTGAAGGATCTGATCGAGGTCTACGCCGCCGCCATGCCCGCCGCCGTCGCGGCCGAGCGGATCCGGGTCCTCGAAGAAGCGGGGTGGGAGCATGTCCACTTCGGGTGGGCGGGATCGATCGAAGAGGGTGAAGGACACTACTACCGCATTCAGGGACCGACGTTCGTCATCGAGTTCGTCAACACCCAGCCGGACGCGGCGGGGAACCCGGCGAACCACATCCACTGCCTGTGGCGTGACATGCGGGGCGACTTCGCGCTGCCGCTCGTGAAAGGAAACGGCTGATGGACGGCCGGAAACTCTGGCTCATCGGCGGCGCGGCCGTTCTCGTCTCAGTCCTGGCGGCGCTCGCATTCGCTCCGGTTCCGAGCGGACCTTCCGCGCGCGAGCGGGCTCTGACTGCTCCTCCGCCGAAGCCCGCACCCGACGGAATGGTCT
>JAEYWB010000931.1 GCA_023429275.1 Planctomycetota bacterium | reverse complement strand
GCCGCTGTGCGGCAACCCTGGGCTTTATGACGCAACACCTTCGGTGTACAGCACCCATCGCCCCACTGCTGGCGTTGCTGTCCCTCGTCATGATCCTTCATCGTCGCGGTCGCCGGATCAGTTGCGGCTGGGCCGCGCTGTGTTCTCTGTGCCGCTCTGTGGCAGACCTCCGTCACCGCTGAATGTCGAGCGGGCTTTGTGTCGTGAAACGACGATTATCCGGACGCGGCGACAGACTGCGTTCTCTCGGCGAGCCGCTCGAGGAAGTCCCGGGCCCGCCCGCTGTCGAGTGTCTCCTCCGCGGCGGCGACCCCCTCCCCGAGCGTCTTGACTCGCCCCACGAGCAGAAGGGCGGCCGCCGTGTTGGCCAGGACCATGTTTCGGGGCGGGCCGGACTCCCCGGCGAGGATTCCGCGAATGATGGCGGCGCTCGACTCGGCCCCGTGGATCCGCAGATCCTCGACGCGGCACTCGGGGAGGCCGAAGTCGGCCGCGGTCCAGGTCGATTCGCGGATCGCCCCTTCCCGCACGTCGAACACGGCTGTCGGCCCCCAGAGGGCGACTTCGTCGAGCTGGTCGTTCCCGCAGACGACGAACGTCCGTGTCGTTCCCAGGCGTCTTGCCGCTTCGGCCATGAGCCGCGCCGTGGCGACCCGGTTCGTGCCGAGCAGCTGGTACTCCGCGCGAGCCGGATTCGTCAGGGGGCCGAGCAGGTTGAAGATCGTCCGGAACCCGAGCATCGCCCGGACCGGACCGACGTACCGCATGGCGGTGTGGAGCGACCTCGCGAAGCAGAACCCGAGCCCCACATCGTCGAGACACGCTCCGACCTGCTCGGGGGTCAGGGCGAGGTTGAGGCCGAGCTGTTCGAGGACATCGGCCGATCCGCTCGTGCTGGTGGCGCTGCGATTGCCGTGCTTGGCGACCGGAACGCCGCACGCCGCCGCGACGATGGCGGTCGCCGTGCTGATGTTGAAGGTGTTGAGCCGGTCCCCCCCGGTGCCGCACGTGTCGAGAAGGCCGGTCCTTCGGGTCGGAATCCGCAGCGCCCGCTCCCGCATGGCCCGCGCGGCTCCGGCGAGCTGTTCGCCGGTCTCTCCGGCCATGGCGAGCGCCGTCAGCAGGGATGCCGTCTCGGCCTCCGAGGATTTTCCGTCCATGAGGACACCGAAGGCCGCCTCCATCTGCTGTTCGGAGGGGGACTCGCGGCGGATCAGCGTTTCGACAACGGCGGAGAGTTCAGGGAGCATCCGCGGAGTTTAGGGACTCGCTTCACGCTGCAGAAACCAAGGGAACTTCCGAACGACGGTCACTCCGGCCGTTGAGAGGCCGTTCAGGGGAATCCGTCAGAATTCCCGTTGGGCCGGCATGGTCTTTGGCGGTTCCTTTCGCGGCCCGAACAGACAGGTGACCGGGTTCACGTGAGGGGAACTGCTGTGATCGCCCAGATCGGTGTCAACGATGGAGGACTGGGCGCGTTGTTCGTGCTGTGCGGCGTGGTTGCGGGGGGCATCCTGCTCGTGATCGTCGTCGGTTCGCTGGTGCTGCATCTCGTACTCCTGCGGGCAGGGAGTTCGATGCAAGTTCCGACGAAGCAGCATGCGGAGCAGAGAAGGCGGCTTCTGACATCGACGTGACGATCAAAGGTTGACGAGGAACATCGTCTTCACGCCAGGCCGGGGCAGGGGGGACTGACCGGAGGAAGGGGCGGGTCGACCAGGCCGAGCGCTGTCCGGCGGCGGACGATCAACCGGATGGCGGTCGCGACCAGAAGCCCCCAGATCAGGGCGTTCACGGCGGCATGGGCGAACAGGATCCACTGCGAGTCTTCTCCCAGCAAAAGTGCGAGCGGCGAGGAGAACTCGACGTCCCATCCGTAGACGCCGAGGAGAAAGTGCCCCCCCAGCGGCAGCGCCAGGAGGAAGAACGGGATGTAAAACGCCACGACGACAATCGCCAGGAGGACCGGTTCGGGAAATGCTTCGAACACTGCGTCGTCAATGCACTCCGCCAGGGTGAAGAGTGCCGCACAGCCGAGAAAGTTGAAGGCGGCCAGGCCGATCGACAGCCGCAGAAACGCATTCAGCCGGGCAAGCAGCCAGCCGGCCATTGTGCCCCAGAGCAGGCTTGCGGCAATGAGTTGTCCGCACCAGGCGCCGAAGCCCGGCTCTTCGCCAACGGCCCAGGCTGTCGGTCCGTAGAGGAGTTTCAGCAGCCCGATCTCGACCACGTAGCCGGGAAGCTCCGTTCCCGGCTTCATCATGCTGTGCAGGGCGAGGCACGTTCCCAGCACGCAGCTTGCGATCGCCGTGAAGCGAATCCATCGGGACCGAAACGTGGTCTCCATCGTCCGTCGCTCCTTCTTCGGACAGGGTGTGCTCAACGCACCCCCCGGTGACGCGGATCATCGGATCTCGTTGTCGCGGGCGGAAGACCGAACCTCGATGGAACCCGGATCGACTCCCTTACGGCCGACTGTCGATCTGCTTCAAGATTTCCGCGGCCCTGGCCTCGGCCTTTTCGAGCGGTTCCCCCGCCGCGACGCCGGGCCGCTTGTGGCCGACATGGGTCAGCCAGGCATCCCGCAGGATCTGCTGCCGCTGGCTGTAGAGTTTCAGAACCTCCCCCGACGGGAGCGGACCGGGATCGGCTGGTTCGAAGCCGAGGTCTTTCCAGATGGCCCGGGCCATCACTTCGTGGCCGTCGGTGTTGAAGTGGATCCCGTCTCCCGCCAGGTGATACTTCGGGTCCCCCTTCTGCTTCTCGGCCAGAAACGTCACCAGCGGGGTGCGGGTGTCGATCGCATGCCGGGAGAAGTCGAAGTCGAGTCCGGAGAACAGAGTCGCGAGCCCCTT
>JAEYWB010000875.1 GCA_023429275.1 Planctomycetota bacterium | reverse complement strand
GTCAGAATTCCTCCCCCTCACCCTTCTTCGAGGATGCAGTGCCCAATGACGCCGAAGGCGGCCGTGGGGGGACCGGACCACAACGGCCGGCACGAGGGGGCTCTCGAGGAGGAATGCCCCGGCTCAGACCGCCGTGAGAACTCGCGGGCACTCCCCGTTCACTCGATCACCTCACACTCCGGATGCGAGGCCCGGAAACGCTCGATCGCCTCGGGAGTCACCAGGGTCCCGGTCAGTTTCAGCCGCCTCAGCTGATGCCAGCCGGAGAGGTGGTTCAGAATCTGATCGTCCACCTTCGACCGGGAGACGTCGAGTTCCTCGATCCCCGCGCTTTCGATGTGAAATGCGCGGCTTGTGACCGGTGTCCCGGCCACATTGAGTCGCTTCAACGAGGGAAGTGCCAACACAGCGGGAAGGTCGGTCTCGTCGATGGTCGATCTGGCGAGCGAAATCGACTCCAGCACCCCGCACCCTTTCAACTGCGGCAACGAGCCCGCTGGCAGGACCAGTTCGTTCAGTTCGAGCGACTTCAGTTCCGGCAGCTGCGTGAGCTCTGACAGCGCACTTCCGGGAAGTCCCGTATTGTTCAGGATGAGCGACCGCAGGCCTCGGACACGGGAGAGTCCAGGCAATCCGGACTTGAGAGAGGAACTGCTGAGATCGATGCTTTCCACTCTGACCTGATCCAGCAGCCGAAAGAATTGGTCGCCGTCTAGGCGATCCTGATTCGGCAGCCGGACGTCGACGATCTCGTAATCCCCTTCTGGAATCTCTCCGGTGAAACCGATCGTCCGGGTGACGCCTCCCGTTCGGACAGTGGCGTTGCCCGCCCGGTCGATCACCCTGGTCAACAGGCGGGTCTGCGAACTTGGAAATGTCACGGCCCCTTTGTCGCTGTGCGGTGACCTGGCCCGCCATTCGTCCGGCATGAGCGAGAGGATCGACTGAAACTCGTCGAGCCGGTACCCCGTGATCCGCTCCGTCCGCTGAATGGTCTCCGCCACCCCCTCGTTCCGCACGGGATCAATCCGTCGGGAACGGAGGCCGTCCCGCATGTTGACGCTGACGACCCTGTCTCCGTCCGGAGAGAAGGCCAGGCAGTGGACGTAGTCTCCCTGGGCAATCCCTGTCCCGATCTCGCGCCCCGCCCCGGCGCGCCAGATTCGCGTCCGCCCGGCCGAAGAGGTGCCCGCGAGCAGCCGCCCGTCCGGTGAGAGGGCCACTTTTCCAATCGCCCCTTCGTACTCCATCGACGGAGTGATCAGGGACCAGTTCCTCAAGGAGACATGGCGGAGAAAGCCGTCGTGGGAGCCGATCAGAACGGAGTCTCCCGTGTCCCCAGCCGCCAGGCCGTTCACCTGCACCGTTCGGAAGACAGGCAGCGAGTCCTTGTCACTCGTGGCCGCGAGCGCCCGGGTCGAACCGTCGATGCTCGAGGTAATAACGCTGTCTCCTCGACGGGACATCTGGACTCCTGTGAACCAGAAGGGGGTGCCAAGCCATGGGCCGACGGGCCGACCGGTCGCCATGTCGAAAACCTGGGCCCCGGGTGCTCCCGAGGTCCTCGCTCCCCGGACGGCCACGTGGGATCCTTCGAGGGCGATGCTCAGTTCCTCGGCATGCCGGATCCCCGTCAGCGGGTGGACGACCGGCTTCGACATTCCGAGCGGACTCCAGCGAACCAGCGAGGGATCAGCCCCCGGTGTCGTCGGCTGGGCGATCACGGTCAGTTCCGACTCCGGGGAGGCTTGAAGGCTGCGAATCATCTGCGAACGCAGCGGCTCCGGAACATCGATTCCGTTGATCTCCCGCCCGGTCTCCAGTTCCCATGCACTCAGGCTGCCCGGTCGATCAGGATTGACGGCGAAGACATGGTCACGGGAGACAGCGAATTGCCGGAACGGCTCTTCGCTTCCGGTTACATCTTTCCGATAGTGCACGTCGGAAACGCCGTCCTTCCGCGGCAGATCCCACGTATAGGCCCCGCCTGCCTGGGCAATTGTGATCATCCCCTGACTGTCGCCGGTGAAGGCCACCCCCGTGACGTATCCTCGGTGGCGCAGCACAACCTGCGGGTTCGTGGAGCCACGACCATCCCACAAGGCCGTGGCCATCTCGGCATTTCCCGACGCCAGCCAGGCGCCGTCGGCACTTGCCGCGACGGCATTGAGGGAGCCCCGTTGCGAGAGCCTGTACAGCCCCGAAGTCTGCAGGTTCACCATTGTCGGCCCCGAGTCGTAGCCGGCGACCGCGAGCCGCTGTTTGCCCGGGACAACGGCGAGACCGTGGACCCGTCCGACGGGATGGGCGAACGCCGTCATTTGCGGCTTCGACAACGTGCAGGAAAGGAGCCTGCCATCTTCCACCGCCGCCCAGATCCTGGGATCGTCGCCATCCTCCACGGCCATGGCGCGCAGTTTTGCTTCCAGTTCGATGGCTGGAAATGCCTCCGCCATCGTCCCGCAATCCCATCCACGGATGACCCGCTCTCCGCCGCTGACCAGGACCGTTCCCGCGCGAACGAGCCGAAGTGCCGTTGGTCCCGGAGACTCGAGCGGCATGCGATCGTTATCGAAGCCGATCGGTTTTGCATGGAGCACCGCCGGATGCGCGAGCGAGCGGTCGGACAGAGACCACTTCCGGACGTGTCCATCGGCACATCCCGACCAGAGATGGGCTCCGTCGGGAGAGAACGCGAGGCAGGTCACCTTGCGAGGATGCGGTAGCGGCAATCCGGCTTCCACACCGGTCTGAAGATCCCACAACCAGACCGACCCTGACTGAAGAGCGACCGCTCCGAGCCGGCCGTCGGCGCTCGCGGCCACCGCCTGCGGGTTGACGGGCGTCGGAAAGACGGAACGGAGGGTTGCCGTCTGCCGCTCCCAGGCAGCCAGATTCAGGCGGCACGTCTCGATCAGCGCGTCGTCCTGAGCGTCCGTGGCGAGCTTCAGCGCGTGGGCCATCCACAACAGGCCTCGCGAAACGTCTCCTCCGCGGCAGAAGCTGGTGGCCTTGTCCAGCGTGGCCTGTGCCGCCTCGCGACTGGCCGCCTTTCCAGCCTCGATCGCGTTCGCCTCCGCCTTCCGTGTGAGCTCGAGTTGCCGGGCGGTGTTCCGTTCCGCCTCCCGCGTCAGCTCGAGCTGCTTCCCGGTCGCCTCTTCGGCCTGCAGGGCCCGCCGGGCCTGAGAGTTCGCATTCAGCGCGAATGCGATGGAGATGGTTGTTCCCAGCACGAGCGCCGCGGCGACGGCGATCGCCGCGTAGGCCAGCGCCCGGTTCCGCCGGACCCAGAGCGCCGCCCGTTCATGCCATCGCAGCGGACGGGCCTGAGTCACTTCTCCGCGCAGCCAGCGATCCAGATCCGCCGCCATGTCCTGGCAACGTGCATAGCGTTCCGCAGCCTGCTTCCGCATGGCCTTTTCGCAGATCGCGACGAGATCCCTCGGGAGAGACTCGCGCAGCGCCAGGAGAGAAGGGGGCTCCTCCTGGGTCACCTTGGAGATCACCACATGCGGAGCGCCGTCGAAAGGCTTGCTCCCGCTGAGAAGCTCGTACAGAGTCGCTCCGAGGCTGTACTGATCGCTGGCGGGCCCGACCTCCTGCAGACTTCCGCGAGCCTGCTCCGGCGACATGTAGGATGGCGTCCCCAGCAGGCTTCCCTCGGTGGTCTGCGACGAGTCCTCCCCGAGTTGCTTGGCGAGTCCGAAGTCGAGGATCTGGGGATTCTCCCGTGCATCGAGCAGGATGTTCTCCGGCTTGATGTCGCGATGGACGATCCTTTGCTGATGCGCGTAGTCGAGAGCCTCCGCCAGTTGCCTGGTCCAGTTTGCCGCGGTCCGGACAGGGAGTGCGCCGTGCGTCCTGAGATAGGCCAGCAGCGTCATCCCCTTGATGTACTCGTAGGCAATGAACGGCTGCTGCCCCACTTTTCCCGCATCAAAGACGGCCACGATGTTCGGGTGTCTCAGCCGGGCGGCGGCGCGAGCTTCGCTCGCAAATCGCTTCATCCGGCTCTTCTGCTCGGCCGAGAATCGCGGAACTTTCAACGCCACTTCACGGGCCAGCTCCGGGTCCCAGGCTCGATACACGACGCCGAAGCCGCCGCTTCCCAGGCGGGCCTTCACTTCAAACCGCCCGATCTTTTCGATCGTCGGTTCGAGCGCGGCCCCACTCCGCTCCTCCACCGAGTCGCGCGTCGCGGCTGGTGCCGCGTGCGAGGCCTCGACCGCGAAACTGGCCCCCGTTGTCCCGGCAAGCCTGTCCGACGAAATCGTGAACTTGTGCTGGCAGGCAGGGCAGCGGGCTGCGGTGCCCATCTGCGAAAGGTTGAAACGCAGCGACTTTGCACAGGATGGGCATGTCGTGCTTCCGACATCCGACATACACGACCTCTCTGCAGACTGTTTCCTGGAGAATCGCGGGGGTGGCGATCGTCCGGCCCTCCAGTCCGCCGCTGAATTCGTCAGCCAGTTCCCGTTGGCGCCGCCAGAGACCTTGAATACGACATCGCAAATGTAGGAGGCCAGGGCAGAAGCGACAACGCTTCTGTCGAACGCCCTCCGGCTCACAGACACGTAGTGGACACCTCCGCAGCGATGGCTCCTTCCCCATTCGGGGGACTTTGGACACTATGGTCGTCTGCAGTCACGCGGCTGGCCGTCCGAGTTGGAGTTTCGAGCCTTGCACCTTGATGATCCGGACTTGATATCGAACTTCGAGCAGGAGTGGAAAAGAGGGGCATCGCCATCGCTGGAAGCGGTGCTCGCCCGCTGTGGCTCTCAACAGCAGGCGGACCGGATCACCGACCGATTGATCGAGATCGAGATCCGATGGTCCCGCGCTCATGGACGGCCGGTCTCTGCCGCCGATCTCGTCCGCCGTTTTCCACAGGCGGCCGCGGCGGTCACGGAAGCGTTCAGCCGCTTTCAGGAGCGGTGGGTGGTGGTTC
>JAEYWB010000851.1 GCA_023429275.1 Planctomycetota bacterium | reverse complement strand
GGTCAGAAGGGGGGGAGGAAGTATCAAGTATCAAGTATCAGGGAGGGAGGTGTCTTGAGCGGGGACCTTCGTACGCCCCGGCAGCTGATACTTGATACCTGATACCTGGCACCTTCCCCCCTGTCTTCACGACGGTCTCTGATAATGCGGCTGGCCTCCCCAGCCGAGCTTGCGGCGCAGGGTGGCGTAGTAGCTGTGCCCCCGGACGCGGACGAGGGGGAACGTCACCGGCGCCCGGCGGACGACGATCCGGTCATCGAGCGAGATCGGTTCCTTAATCTGGCCGTCCACTACCAGCATCACCCCGGCCTGGGCCTCCGGGACTGCGAGCGTGTAGTGATGATCCGCACAGACGACGAGCGGCCGGTTCGTGAGCGTGTGGGGACAGATCGGCGTCACGGCGAAGGCATTGAGCTCCTGCTCGAGGATCGGCCCCCCCGCGGAGAGGTTGTGCGCCGTCGATCCGACCGGGGTGCTGATGATGAGCCCGTCGCCGCTGTAGGTGGTCGCCCTCTCCTGGTCGATCCAGAACTCGACGTCGATCATCTCGAGTGCGGCAGCGGACGATATCGTCACTTCGTTGAGCGCGAGATACCGGCGCAGCGTCCCATCGGAGAGGAAGTGCTCGCACTCGATCATCAGGTGCCGGGTGATCCGGAAGGAACGGGTCTCGAGCTGCTCGAGGTTGAGGAGCAGCTCTTCCGGAGAGAGATCCGCGAGGAACCCGAGCCGCCCCATGTTGATCCCCAGGAGAGGGATCTGGTGGTCGCCGAAATGTCGGCAGGCACGGAGGATCGCCCCGTCGCCGCCGAAGACCATTGCGAGGTCGGCGGGCGGGAGGTCAGTGGGGGGATCGTCCTGGGTCGTCACGGCCACGACTTCGAGACCAGGGCGGCCGGCGAGTGCGGGCGCGAGCTGTTCCCAGGCCTTCTTGACATGAGGCGCGGAATCTCGCGCGAGGACGATGATTCGCAGCGGCGACGACATGCAAGGCTCGAAGTAATGCGATTCCACGGTGGCGGATGCAATCATAACGAGCGGGGCGATAGAATGCTGTGCGACTCGATCATCATCCGGAACAAGGGAGTGGGAGCAGGCGTCAGGGAACAGGTCGATTGCAGTATCTTTCGACCGGACTGTCTATCCTCCAGCCCTCGACCCGTACCGGATCCTGTTCCCTTCCTCCCAGTTCCTTCCTCCTGCTTCCCTGATGAGCCAACTGTTTCGCAATTACGGAATCCAGTTCCGGTATCCCGACGACTGGACGCTTCACGAAGAAGAGGGGGAGGAGCAGGTCACGCTCACGGTGAGCCGCGACCCCGCCTGCTTCTGGTCGCTCACGCTGCTGGCGGATCGGCCCGACCCTGCGGAAGTCCTCGACGAGGCGATCGACGCCTACCGCGAGGAGTACCCGGACCTTGACGTCTCCGACGCCAAATCAACCCTGGCCCGCCGGCAGGCTGTGGCGTGCGACATCGAGTTTTTCTGCCACGACCTGTGCAACACGGCCCGCCTCCGGGCGATCCAGACGCCGCATCACACCCTGTTCCTCATGTGTCAGATGACCGACCACGAGGAAGGGGAACTCGATATGGCCTTCGAGCAGATGAACAAGTCGCTCGAGGTTGACCTCCCGGGATAGGGAGCGGAAGCGGCCGGCAACCGCCCAGGAAGCTCCTCCATCCTCAGGGAGTTCGGCCTCACGGGAGTTCGGCGATCCGGATCTTCCGGAAGGAGACGTCGGTCGTCGGGTCGTGTCCCTGCAGGCTGATGTGCCCCGCCTTGGTGCGCTGTCCCTTGCGGGGATTCTCGTCTTCCTTGCGGGTGTCTTCCCAGTCGACGACCGCGTATCCATTGACCCAGGTCATCATCCGTGTGCCGCTGGCGACGAGCGTGACGGTGCACCACTCGTTGTCCTTGGAGACGACTCGTCGTGCGGAGATCCGGCGGAAGATCGATCCGGTTCCCGCATTCGCCGGTCGACAGGGATCGCCGTTCTCCGTGCTGTTGTCGATCTGGACTTCGTAACCGTTTGAAGGATCCTTCTGCGTCCCCTTCATGGCGCGGAAGAAGAACCCGCTGTTGAGGTTCGCAGCGTGGGTCTGGGCCTCCATCGCGAGGACGAAGTTGCCGTATTCGCCGTCGCTCTCCAGGAATCCAGGGCCGTTCTTGCAGTGGATCGCCCCATCCTCGACATCGAAGGTCGACTTGCTGCCGGGGACGACGTGCCAGCCGGCCGTGTCCTTGCCGCTGAAGAGCTCCTTCGTGCCGAGAGGCCGCACGGCGATCGACCGGAATTCGACCTTCCCCTTGTTCTTCTGCAGACCGATCAGGCCTGACTTGCGGGCCGACTTTTCGTCCGTGTAGTCAAGAACCTCCTTGCCGTCGATGCTCACTCGAAGCCGGTTCCCTTCCGCCGTGACGGCGAATTTCCGCCAGTCTCCAGAGCCCTTGATTGGCTCGGCGGTCGTCTTGTGTCCGACGATCGAGCCGGTCAGGTAGCCCATCGGCTGCTCGTCGGCGATGTTGACCTCGTAGCAGTCCGTCTCGACGCTCTTGGGATCGGCAATCGTCCGGACGAATACGCCGCTGTTCGCCCCGGCTTCCGTGCGGAACTCGCACCGGAACTCGAAGTCGGCAAACGGGACGGCGGTATTGAGCAGCCCGATCGGTCCGGAGTCGGCCGTGATCGTCCCTTCCTGGACCGACCAGTTGACCTCCTTGTTGCCTGAGCTCCAACCGAACAGCGTGTGGCCGTCGAAGAGGCTCAGCCAGCCGGCATCGATCTCCTCTGCGGAGAGCGGGTTCACGTACGGAACGCATTCCGCGGTCGCCGGAGGAGTCAGGGGCGCGGCGGGGGGCTTCGCGGTCGCCGGCTTCGCGTCCGCGGGGGCTGCTGTGGTCTCCTTCGAGGTCTCGGCGACGGGCGGGGCCGAGGTTCCGGACTCAGTTGCAGTGGTCGGTGGAGTCGCCGCGGGAGCACAGCCGAACAATCCGGCAAGCAGGAGAAATCGGAGCGGAAGTCGCGAGACGTTCATGCGTGCGGCCGTTCTTGAATGGAGAGGCGAGGTCGGCGGAAGTCTACTTCTCCCGCCGTCCGTTGGACACGCTGCGGGAAGGCCCGACGGCACCCGTTCGCCTCTCGCGGCATCCCGCCCTTCCGCCTGGTTCGCTCCGGGGCGGGTCTCGGACCGGAACGGACGACGACGGTGGCCCGCGTGACGCGGCCGGTTGTTCCCCCTGATCTCACACGCTAAAACGGCCCGCTGGTCCCAAGCGGCCGGACTCAGACGCCGGCCTTCGATGACAAGTTTCCGGAGCAGAGTGTCCCCATGGCGAATCCCATCCACGTCGCAATCACCGGCGCTGCCGGAAACATTGGCTACGCCCTCACGTTCCGCATCGCCAGCGGCGAAGTCTTTGGTCCGGATCAGCCCGTCTGCATCCACCTCGTCGAAGTCCCGCCGGTTCTCAAGGCGCTCGACGGCGTCGAAATGGAACTCGAAGACTGTGCGTTCCCGACTCTGGCCGGCGTCAAGAAGGCCTCGAGTGACAACCTGGAGGAAGCCTTCCGGGACTGCAACTGGGTGCTCTGCGTCGGCAGCATCCCTCGTAAGGACGGGATGGAACGGGCCGACCTGATCCGGATCAACGGACCGATCTTCACGAACACCGGCAAGGCGATTCAGTCGGCCGCGGCGAAGGATGTGCGGGTGCTGGTTGTCGGCAATCCCTGCAACACGAACTGCCTCATCGCGATGCACAACGCGCCGGACGTTCCGCAGGACCGCTGGTTCGCGATGACGATGCTCGACCAGAACCGCGCCATCAGCCAGCTCGCGAAGAAGGCGGGCCGGCCGGTCGCCAGCGTGAAGAACGTCGGCATCTGGGGGAACCATTCGGCGACGCAGTATCCCGACTTCGAAAATGCGACGATCGACGGCAAGCGGGCGGCCGACGTGATCCAGGATGAGTCGTGGCTCAAGACCACGTTCATCGATACGGTCCAGAAGCGCGGGGCGGCGGTCATCAAGGCCCGCGGCGCGTCGAGCGCGGCCTCGGCCGCCAATGCCGCTCTCGACTCGGTCAAAGCGGTCGTCCGTCCGACCGCGAAGGGGAACTGCGCCAGTCTCGCCGTCTGCAGTGACGGAAGCTATGGCGTCGACAAGGGGCTGATCTTCGGCTACCCGGTGGTGAGCGACGGCAAGTCCTGGAAGATTGTCCAGGGCCTTGAGCACAGCTCTTTCGCCAAGGAAAAGATCGCCTTGACGCTCCAGGAACTCCGTACGGAACGGGACACGGTCAAGGACCTTCTGCCCGGCTGAGCCCGGCCCGGATCTGGTGTGATGCCCCAGTTAACGACCGGTACGGACCAGGTTGCTTATTGAGACGTGCAACTGCTGCACAGGTGCTTCATTGTGATGCATCTGTGCAGCAGCGTATGCCGATGCCAGGACTATTGGCCGCGGATTAAGCAATTCCGGCAAAAAACGGATCCTCGGATTCGCAACGGTCACTATCCTTCGGCAGAAGGGATGTGGGCAAGCATCCGGAAGCCGTCGATGTCAGAGCCGAACAAGGCACTCGCTCGCCGTTGGTTTGAGGAGGTCTGGAACCAGCGGAACACCGCTGCCGTTCATCAGTTTCTTTCGCCGGAAACTCGCTGCCATACGGAGCAGGGGCCTCTTATCGGTCCCGATGCCTTTCTCAGGCATGTCTATGAGCCATTCCTCGGAGCCTTCCCCAACTTCCACATCGAGATCGAGGGGACGATGGCGGCCGAGGACCAGGTCCTCGTTCGATGGATCGCCTATGGAACCCATTCCGGTGACGGGCTGGGGATGCCGGCGACTCACCGAACCGTCACGTTTCCCGGGCTGACCTGGATCCGGTTTCGAGACGGCCGCTTCGTCGAAGCACGCGACTGCTGGAACGTTGGTGGCCTCCTGCACGCACTGCGGGGAGGTCCGGTCCCGCCTTCGATGACGTTCAAGGAATCTCCCCAGTCTCACAAGAGCCGCAAACACGTCTGCGATTGAGCGGAGCCATTTCGTCGGGCCCGTATGCCGGACCGGGGCTGACAGAAGTCAGAAGCCGCTTCGGACAAGTGTGGTCGTTCCGCTGTTCGGATCTCATTGGGCCGAAGTGCGGGCGGCATCGGTCGAAGACGCCTCGCGACAATCAGAAGGCGCTCCTGGCTCGTGCACTTCAGTCCCCGGCTTTGGGGGCCGCGTCCATCGGTGCGACGGGCCGGCGGGTGCTGGATACCTTCGTCACCTTCGGCGGTCCTCGTTCCCCCCGTGTCGAACTCAGCTCGACCGAGATCCCGTCTCCCTTGTACGTCCACCACTCCTTGACTCCCGCTCCGGAGACAGAGCGGACCACTTCATCCGGTGCGCTGCCGAGTGCGGCACGGACATGCTTGGGAGACATCCCGACTTTGACCTGACCGCTCTGGACCGCCTGGTAGAACGGGTCGGCCGTCGGCGGCGGGACATTCTCCCTGGGGATCCATCGTCCTTCATAGAGGACGTAATCGAGTGTCTTGAGACGGTCGGTCACGATGCCCAGGTTGGGGCTGAGCCGCTCCGCTTCGAGGAAGTATCTGATCGCCGCCGTCTTGTCGCCAAGAAGGGCGAGCGAGTCATCCCCGAGCTCGACGAGTCCGTTGACCCCCTGCTTACGCAGCCGCGGCTCGCGAGCGGCGATCCAGCTGCGACGGATCTCTTCCGCACGCGGGTCCTTCTGACTGGCGAGAAACTTCGCGAACTCCAGCATCTCCTGCCGCGGCATCGTCGCGACGCGGGCCACCCGGTAAGCGATCTCCTTCTCGCGATTCTCTCCGGCCAGCCCCGCCAGTTCGGGGATCTGTGCGAGACGGTCCGCCACCTCGCGGCCGTTCCGTCCCTGGGGATCGGCGTCGCGAAGGATCCTCGAACGAAAAGTGTCGACGTAGAGCATCCGGTGAATCCGCAACCGGGCGTCGGGCTTGGCCGTCTTGTACGCATCGAGCGGAGCGGCCTGATAACGCTCCTTCAGGGGGGCGTCCGCGTCGGTGAGGGGGACGTCGGAGCCTTCGAGGTCCCGGGAGATCCGGCTCAGCAGATCCGAGAAATTGACCTTGGGATTCTTGAGTCCCTGCTCGTATTCGACCTGGAATGCCTCGAACACCATTCGGGCCCGCAGGTCCGGGTCGAGTTTCCACCGGTCGAGCTTCGCGACGAGATCGCGGAGGCCGCGCGGGTCGCGAGGAGACATCTGGCTGTACTCGGTCTCGAGACCGATCTGGTAAAGATCCTTCGACTCCCGCAGCAGCTCGGCATCGTCAAACTGCCGTCCGCGCTGTTCTGCCCAGGCCGCGACGTCGTACCACTCGCCCGGTTTGTCGGTGGAGATCTTGCGGCGTTTTTCCCGCAGAAGCTCGTAGTCGTTCGGCAGGGGCTTCAGCTCCCGGACGAGGTAGTAGATCCGATCGCCCGTCACGTCTTTGAGCAACGTCCCGACCGCCTCGTACCGCGTCGTCTTCGGATCCCGGACCATCGGCTCTTCGGCGCGGAACTGGAGATCGGTCCCCAGCACGGTCAGGAGTCTCGGCCCGAAGACCTTCACCCGGACCTCGACGCGAAAATCGCTCCCGAGGAGCAGGGTCCACTTCTCCTTCAAGCGGACGAGATCCTCGGTCGTGATCAGCACGGCGGCCGCGGCCGGCGAAGCCGTGGC
>JAEYWB010000828.1 GCA_023429275.1 Planctomycetota bacterium | reverse complement strand
GGAGAAGCTCGCACAGCTCGAAGGGAACGCGATACCGGAAGATCGACGTCTGGAACTCCGCCTGCTGCGCGAACCAGCCGGACCGGTCGGGAACGCCCCCCATCAGGTAGGCGAGGATCTGCCGGTCCTCCTGAAGTTCGAGTTCATCCATCCGCCCGGGGCGGATCTTCAGCGGCTTCAGCTTTCCCCACTGACCGCTGGCCCGGCGCTGCCGCTGCGAGGTCTGAATGACGAGCTGATTCGACTTCACGCTCTCTTCGAGATCGACCTCGTAGTAGATCTCGCGGTCGGTGTTCTCGGCGGTCTTCTTGGTCGGATCGACCGCCATGATCGAGCGGAGCGACTCGAGCCGCTGCTCCCAGTCCCGCAGCTTCGGCGGGGCGGGACGCGGGGGAGTCGCCACAGCGGTCGGAGCGGAGCCTCGTCCGATCGGGGGGACGTAGACATCCCCTGCTTCATCGTCGTCGTCGGCCGGGTCGTCCAGCAGCGACGGACGGACCTCGACGATAAACGGGGGAATGTGCCCCGGCTTCGGGGCGCCGGAGACCAGGTGCTGGGAGTCGACCGCGAGCAGCGTCGCCCAGAGGTGCTTGCAGGCGGGATCGCGCGTCTGGCCATCTCCCACGCAGCTGCAGAACATCCGGAGCTCGCCGTTCTGACGGCTCAGCTGGGTGGCGTATTCCACGCCGTCCCGCACGATCCCGAAGACGTCATCTTCCGCGACACGGATGATCGCGACCCGTTCCGCCTGCAGGTAAGCCTGACCGCGAAACCGGATATCTCCTCGAAACTTCGATTCGAACAACTGCGCCAGTGACACTCAACGCCTCCTGCGACCGCGCTCCGCGACGGTCTGGGGAACCTGTCCTCAAAATGTGCGGAATCCCACAAAGGTAACGAAACCGGGCGGGGGATGACTACCGAGAGTCCGAAATTCCGCCGTCGATTGCTCAAAGCCCCTCGCGGTGCATCTGGAGATGCTTCGACGCGACGCACCGATCGCCCCGCGAAATACCTCGCGCAACGCTCACGTCTCACCGCGAGCGACAGACGCGTCAATCCGCAGCGACGTTGACGGGACGAGCCTTCAGTCCGGATGCTTGGACACCAGGACCTTGCTCGGCCGGATCACGCGGTCATGCAGGGTGTAGCCTCGCTCGACCTCCTGCAGAACGGTCATCGCCGGATGATCGGCGGAGGGAATCTGCTGAATTGCCTCGTGCAGGTTCGGGTCGAACGGCTGGTCCACCGATGTAATGGGCTTCGCCCCGTGGCGCTCGAACACCTCGTCGAACTGCTTGAGCACCATTCCGACCCCCTGGACGATCTGGTCCGGGCTGGAGGAGGCGCGGGCCGCATCGATCGCGCGGCGAAGGTTGTCGAGCGAGGGGAGCAGATCGCGAATCAGCGAGTAGGAGGCGAATTTGCGGTCCTCCTCACGCTCCTTCGTCACACGACGACGGTAGTTTTCGTTGTCTGCGAGAGCTCGCAGGTACCCCTGCTGCGCGGCGTCGCGTTCCGCCAGAGCTGCGGCAAGCACGTTGTCGCGTCCCTCTTCGCCGACTTCCGGTGGAACGTTCATTTCGTCGAAGGAAGGAGTCACGTCTTCGGTGGAGTTGGGGTCAGTCATCGTCATTCGGGCAACGAAAGTCGCATCGATCCGCTCTTCGCGGATGCTGACGCATCTGCCTGCAATAGACGTGCCGGGGACGCTTTTCAGCCTCCACGGTCACAACTGGCAGGGATTCGTCAGATTGCAGGCGGATCGCACTCTGCCGATATGGCAGCGGGCGTTGTCACTGTCGACTCACCTGAGCCACAGCGCCTGGCGGCTCACCACCCGAAACCCGCGTGACTCGTAGAGACGCAGAGCCGGAACGTTTCGGGCATCGACATGGACGGTGAGCACTCTTGCTCCGATTGCCGTCGCCGCTTCCATGGCGTCAGCAATGAGGCGCTGCCCCAGCCCCTGTCGGCGGGCCGCAGGAACGACGCCGAGGTACTGGATTTCCGCAGTCCCGTCCGGCAGTGGGGTCGGAAGAACAAGTCCTGCGGTGGAGCCTCGGTGGAGAGCGACTCGCCAGTGTTCCGTGTCGTCGGCTGCGAGGAGGCGGAGGCTCTCGAACGACTCGGCCGGACCTCGCTTCTGAAGCAGTTCCGGGATGTCCAGCCCACCTTCGAGGGAAGCGGCGAATGCTTCGCCCCAGAGCGGTGAATCGAGCGGGGGAGCAACGAGCTCGATGCCGTTCGATCGATCGAATGATTCGAACGAGGGAGATTCCGGACCGATCTCCAGCGAAAGCTCACAGACCTCGGTCACCGGCTGGAAGCCCGCGGCAGTCAGCGCGAGCGCCGCCAGGTCGTCCCCGGATTCGATCACCGCCTGCTGAAACAGGATATCCAGCGAGGAAAGATCGTCCTGAACGCGCTGAGCGAGGAGCCGAACGATATCCGGAGCCGCGATCCCAGGGGGAACCGAAGTGGACTTGATGTCGGGCGTCAGATAGAGGAGCGACCGATCGGCGCGAAAGACCACCGCCTGAACGGCCAGGGGACGCCCGCCGAAGAGCGCGGTGTAGGCCCAGGTCCGTGCGGAGAGCTGCTCGTCCGGCTCCCACTCGAGGCGGCGGATTGTGATCGGCGGAAGGCCGGTCCCGGCGGGCGAGGGAGAATCAGCGTCCGGCGGGGGGGACATACCGGACCTTGTTGTTGTCGCTGTCGCCGATGTAGAGGCCCCCTTCACGGTCGACGTAGATTCCGTGTGGCCTCGCCAGGCGGCACTGAAGTGCGGGGCCGTCCGGACCATCCCCCTTCTTGCCATCACCGACCACGGTCTCGATCGTTCCCGTTTTCGCCCGGAGGACGCGAATCGTGTGGCTTTCGGTGTCCGCGAGATACAGGTCGCCGTCCGGTCCGAGTGAGACCCCCTTGGGGCCGGCGAGCGTCGCCTTGACGGCCGGGCCGCCGTCCCCCGCGTACCCCTGCTTTCCGATTCCGGCGAGATGCGTGAGTGTCTCCCCCTTCAGGTCAATGCGGTAAACCGCATTCCCCTCGCGAAGGGCGAGCACGAGGTTCCCCGTCTGATCGAAGTCGAGCGCCCGCGGGCCATTGAGGGGCGTTCCCGCAATCTTCGCTCCGTCCGGCGTCGGCTTCTTTTCGCCGGTGCCGGCAAGCGTCGAGATGATTCCGGTCGCCAGATCAACCTGCCGGACCCGGTGGTTGCCGATGTCGCAGATATAGAGGCGCTCCTTATTGAGAACGATCGAGTGGGGCTGGCTGAGCTGCGCCTTCGTGGCCGGTCCGCCATCGCCGCTGAAACCGGGCTGGCCGTTGCCGGCAACGGTCGTAATGACCCCCGTCTCGCGATCGACTCGGCGGACGACCGCCGCCTTCATGTCGACGAAATACAGGTTGCCCGCGGCGTCAAAGCGGATCTCGTAGGGCTCATTGGTCAGCGCTTCGGTCGCCGGTCCGCCGTCACCGGAGTTCCCGAGCTTCCCCGTCCCGACGATGGTCGTGGCGATCCCGGTTTTGGGGTCGATGCGGCGGATGACGTGGGTCGTCGTCTCGCAGACGTAGATTGCCTCATCAGGACCGACGATGACGCCGAAAGGTCCGCCGACGCCCGCCTCTGTCGCCGGCCCGCCGTCACCCGTGTGGGCCGAGCGCCCGGTTCCGGCGATCGTCCGGGCGACCCGTTCCGCCCCGGCGCCCGTGGAGACACCCAGGGCGACGAGGAGAGGGATGAACAAAAGCTGCAGCGGAGCGCGGAGACGTGTCATACGGCAATCGATCGAGGTGAAGGACTGAGGGTGTGGCAGGGGCGACGCATCGCAACGACACGCCAGTGCGAGAGATTCCGGGAGCGCAGGCTGTTACCGCTGACTCGTTGTCTGGGCATCACTCGACAGAACCGCCTTGCCGGTCAGGTCGCAGACGCGGAACTGGAATCCCCAATCCTGGGCCCAGTCGTCGGTCTGTTCATTCTGAAGGACCTTAAGGAGCAGGACGTTCTTGCCGGGCTTCAGCGTCCCCTTGACGATGTACTGATCGAAGAACCGCCCACGGTGGTACTCCTCGCGGGCAAAGACGAGTTGACCGTTCAGCCAGAGTTTCCATGCGTTGTCGGTGGAGAGCCGGAACTCGACCTGCTGTTCACTGTCCGAATAGAAGTCAGTCGTGGCGTAGGTCGCCGCCCCTTTGTGCTTGTCGGTCAGCTTGGCGATGTCGAACAGGCCGACCCGGTCCGGGTCGAGGATGTCGGGATCAATCGGAGCGGCGGCCGGCTTCCACGCGACCTTTCCCTTCATCCCCTCGTATTCCGCCTTGAGATCGAGCTCTTTCTCAGGGGGGTAGGGGACATCGAAGCCTTTCGTCTCCCGGTTGTCGAACGGGCCGATGAGCGTCCAGCGGGTAACGAAGCCGAAGTGCCTGACGAGGTCGACCTTGACCCCGTCCTTCTTGAGCACGAGAGCAAGCTGCTTGACCTGGTCGCCGTCCACCGCAGCGGAAAAAGCCTCTTCGTAGAGCGATTTCGCCTTGTCTCCATCGGCCTTCTTTGCGAGGTCGATAAGTCGGGCGACCGCCTCCCGCCGCAGCTCGGGGCTGGGGTCGTCGATCATTCCCGGGACGAGGCGTTCGCGGGCGGTCGCGTCGTCACGCACCAGCCACTCGAACGCCAGTCGACGGGCACGCGAGGAATGCGTCCTGTCGAGCAGGAATTTCTCGAGATCACCCTTCGGCAGTTCGCCGGCAGCCTGGGCGGCCGCCTCGAAGGCCCCTCGAAACCAGTTTTCCGCAAGCGGACTGGCGTCGTCCATCGCGGCGAGGATCGTGGTCAGCTCCTTGGGGGAGGCCGCGGAAAGGACCTTCGCCCCTTCCTTTGCCTCGACGTGCCCGCGGCCTTCTCGATCGACCTTCTTGATTGCCGAAATGGCCTGCGCAAGCTTCGAATTCGAACCGGACGGACCATCGCCCCGTGCGAATCCGACCCACGCAAGGGTGATGAGAAGAGCGGAGACCAGCATTCGCATGAGATGACTCTTCGTGGTCGTGAGAAATCTCACTCAAGTGTTAGAAACTGCCTGCGCGGTTGCAAGGAGCACGACAGAGTCCCTCCGCAGTCGCGGAGGCGAACACCCGTCACCATTCACCGCGGAACGAAGGCGAGCATCGGCCGAACAGAGGCGTCACTTCCTCCTGTCGCGGTCTCAGTGTCTCCGTGGTCGGCCTTTCCGGCCCCCTCCGATCGCCAGGCGACTCGAGGACTCTTGAGACAGTCACGCCCGGCGAGCGAGTGTCATGGGAGCGAGACGATTCCTTCTCTTGAGAATGCCGTCCCCCCGCGAAGGCGCAAATGCGAGACGGCGTTGCAGCGAAGTGAGCGCGGCCTATAATCGCGCTGGCTTCGCCCTCTCCTGATCGAGAGCAGCAAGTCGATTCCGGATTCAGGCTTGCGTCGGGAATCGTTCCAAGGTTTTCGTTCGTCCCTCCCTGTCGACGGTCCGATCCGCCGACGGTCGTACGTCCCCAGCGAGGTTATTCCCAGCGACGGACGGCCGACTCCTTGAAGGAGCCGATCTTGAGCTGGTTGCTCAACTCCCTGAAGTCCTCCGTGGGCAAGAAGTTCATCATGGGAGGAACGGGGCTGTTCCTCTGCTTCTTCCTGGTCGTCCACCTCGCGGGCAACCTGCTCCTCTACGTCAGCGAAGATGCGTACAACCGCTACGCTCACGCCCTGCATTCGAACCCCGCCTTCCTGATCGTCGCCGAGGTCATCCTGTATCTCGCCTTCGCGGGGCACCTCTACATCGCGTACGCGACGGTTCGGGACAACATGGCCGCCCGACCGATCGGGTACGGGCATCCCCGCAAGTCGAAGGTTCCCGGCCGGATCATCCATCTCAACGAGCTGACCCCCGACGGGACGATGGCGATCACCGGCGCGATTGTGCTGCTGTTCATCATCATCCACGTCTCGGACTTCAAGTTCGAGCTCGGCTGGGAAAGCGAGCACCTTGAGCCGTTCGCCAAGGCGAAGCTCATCCTCAGCGACGTCGGCCGCAAGGCGATTTACCTCATCGGATCGCTGATTCTCGGTGTTCACGTCTCGCACGGCCTCGCCGCCGCGTTCCATTCGCTCGGACTCAACCACCCGAAGTACACCCCCCTGCTCCGGAAAGCGACGACCGTGTTTGCCATCGTCGTCGCCGTCGGTTTCGGGAGCTTCGCCGCCTGGTCGGGCAGGACGCTGGGGGTGCCCGTGACCCCGGCTGACGATCCCAATGCCCCCGCGCTCCATTCCGCCGAACACGAACATCCGCATCCGCACCCTCATCCCCCCGCCGATCCTCCCAAGCCGACGCCCTAGCGGGTTTTGCCTCGAGCGTGTTGGTCTCTCCCGTTCTCCCGCGCCGTCGCCCCTGAGTTCATCATGAGCATTGTTCTCGACTCGCGAGTTCCGCCCGGCCCCATCGAGCAGAAGTGGGACCTGTGCAAGCGCGAGATGAAGCTCGTCGCCCCCAACAACAAGCGGAAGTACGAAATCATCGTCGTCGGGACGGGGCTGGCCGGCGCCAGTGCCGCCGCCTCGCTCGCCGAGATGGGGTACAACGTCAAGGCGTTCTGCTTTCAGGACTCCGCTCGCCGGGCGCACAGCATTGCCGCCCAGGGGGGGATCAACGCCGCCAAGAACTATCGGAACGACGGCGACTCCATCTGGCGGCTGTTCTACGACACGCTCAAGGGGGGTGAGTGGCGGGCCCGCGAAGCGAACGTTTACCGTCTCGCTCAGGTCAGCGCGAACATCATCGACCAGTCGGTCGCCTCGGGGGTTCCGTTCGCCCGGGAATACGGGGGGACGCTCGCCAACCGGACCTTCGGCGGCGCGCTCGTCTCGCGAACGTTCTATGCCCGCGGACAGACCGGCCAGCAGCTGCTGCTCGGGGCATACAGCGGCCTGATGCGGCAGGTCGGGCTCGGCAAGGTGAAGATGTATCCCCGCCGCGAGATGCTCGACCTCGTTACGGTCGACGGCATGGCCCGCGGGATTGTCTGCCGCAACCTCGAGAACGGCAAGTTCGAGACGCATGCCGCCCATGCGGTCCTGCTCTGCACCGGCGGCTACGGAAACGTCTTCTACCTGTCGACGAACGCCAAGGGCTGCAACGTGACCGCCGCCTGGCGGGCCCACAAGCGGGGAGCGCTCTTTGGCAACCCGTGCTATACGCAGATCCATCCGACCTGTATCCCGGTGACCGGCGATCACCAGTCGAAGCTCACGCTGATGAGCGAGAGCCTGCGGAACGACGGCCGCGTCTGGGTGCCGAAGAACGCCGGCGATACCCGTCCGCCGAATCAGATCCCCGAAGAGGACCGCGACTACTACCTCGAACGCCGCTATCCGACCTACGGCAACATGGTTCCGCGCGACATCGCGAGCCGCGCGGCGAAGGAGCGGTGCGACGCGGGATTCGGCGTCGGCGAAACGAAACTCGCCGTCTACCTGGACTTCAGCCGGGCGATCCAGGAACAGGGAGAGGAGGCCATCCGCGGGAAGTATGGCAACCTGTTCGACATGTACGACAAGATCACGGACGAGAACCCGTACAAGGTCCCGATGCGGATCTACCCCGCCGTGCACTACACGATGGGCGGCCTGTGGGTCGACTACCACCTGCAGAGCACGATCCCCGGATTGTTCGTTCTCGGGGAAGCGAACTTCTCCGACCACGGAGCGAACCGGCTCGGAGCCAGCGCCCTGATGCAGGGACTCGCGGACGGCTACTTCGTCGCCCCGTACACGGTCGGCCACCACCTGGCCAGGACGAAGTTCGCCCCCATCACGGACGCCCATCCGAGGTTCCGTGAGACACTGGCCGAAGCCCAGGGCCGCGTCAACCGGCTTCTGTCCGTCAACGGGACGGAGTCCGTCACCAGCTTCCATCGGCGTCTCGGCCAGATCATGTGGACGAAGTGCGGCATGGCCCGAAACGCCGCCGGCCTCACGAGTGCCATCGAAGAGATCCGGAAGCTTCGCGAGGAGTTCTGGGGGAACGTGCGTGTCCTCGGATCCGGCGAGGCGCTCAACCAGAGCCTCGAGCATGCTGGCCGCGTGGCCGACTTCCTCGAGTTCGGCGAGCTGATGTGCCGCGACGCCCTTCATCGCGAAGAATCGTGCGGCGGGCACTTCCGGGAAGAGCACCAGACGGAAGAAGGAGAGGCCCGTCGCGACGACGCCAACTTCAGCTACGTCGGCGCGTGGGAACACCAGGGGGACAACGCCCCGCAGCAGCTCCACAAGGAGCCGCTCAAGTTCGAGTTCGTCCCGCCGGAAGTCCGAAACTACAAGTGAGTGGAATTGGCCGAGGGCCTAGAGCCCAGGGCCTAGAGCCAGAGACATGAGGACGACTGTTCCCCTCCGTGTCTGGCCCTGGGCCCTGGGCCCTAGGCTCCAGGCCCAACCCGAGCCATCCATGATCAGCCCAACATCTCACCCCTCGTCCGCAAAACTCCTGAACCTCACGCTCCGCATCTGGCGGCAGAAGAGTGCCCAGGACAGCGGCAAGTTCGTCGAGTACCAGGTGAAGGGAATCTCGACGGACATGTCGTTCCTCGAGATGCTCGACATCCTGAACGAGCAGCTCATCGAGCGGAATGAAGAGCCGGTCGCCTTCGACCACGACTGCCGCGAAGGGATCTGCGGCATGTGCAGCTTGATGATCAACGGCCAGGCGCACGGCCCGGAGCGGATGACGACCACCTGCCAGCTCCACATGCGTAAGTTCGAGGACGGGGACACGATCACGATCGAGCCCTGGCGGGCGCGGGCGTTTCCGGTCATCCGCGACCTCGTCGTCGACCGCAGTTCATTCGACCGGATCATGTCGGCCGGCGGGTTCGTCTCGGTCAACACCGGCCAGGCTCAGGACGGCAACTGCCTCCCGGTCTCGAAGACCGACCAGGAGTCGGCGCTCGACGCGGCAGCCTGCATCGGCTGCGGGGCGTGTGTCGCGGCCTGCAAGAACGCATCCGCGATGCTCTTCGTCTCGGCGAAGGTCTCCCACCTCGCGCAGCTCCCGCAGGGGAACCCCGAACGGGCGTCGCGCGTGCTGAACATGGTCAAGCAGATGGACGAGGAAGGCTTCGGCGGCTGCTCGGTGACGAGCGAATGCCAGGCAGCCTGCCCGGCGGGGATCTCCCTGACGCACATTGCCCGGCTGAACCGCGAGTACATGCGGGCCACGCTTGTTTCGAAGCACGGAGCGGAAGAGGCGGGCGCGGCGGGTGGCTTCGGCTGATCCCCGAACGAGCTGTTTCTCCGCGAACGAGCGTCCGCGGAGAACGCTCCAGCCACGGACCTCTCGTCCCCGGCTGAACGCGGTTACGTCCTGGCCACGCGGACGACCACCCGGCCGGCGATTTGTCCCTTGAGGATTCGATCGACGGCCGTGCCGACATCGTCGAGGTCGATGAACTCGGCAAGGCTCGACAGATCCCTGGGCTTCCAGGTCGTCGACAGCAACTCCCAGATGACCCGGCGTCGGTCTTCCGGGCACCAGGCGGAATCGATTCCCGCGAGGGTGACACCGCGGAGAATGAACGGGAAGACCGTCAGCGGCAGCTCCGCTCCGCCGACGACTCCGCAGGCGGCGACGCAGCCGCGGTGCGATGTCGAGCGGATGACGGTCGCGAGCATCTCGCCTCCGACCGTGTCGACCGCTCCCGCCCAGCGGGCGGAAAGAAGGGGCCGCTTCGAGGTGTCGACAAAGGCGGCACGGTCAATGACCTCCGACGCCCCCTGCCCCTTGAGCCACTCCGTGCGGTCCGACTTTCCGGAGACGGCGACGACCTTGTAGCCCTGCGAGGCGAGGAGCTTCACCGCCAGGCTGCCGACCCCGCCGGTCGCCCCGGTGACGACGATCTCTCCGTCGGCAGGCCGCACTCCATGCGAGCGGACCGCCAGGAGCGACTGCGCGGCGGTGAAGCCGGCCGTTCCGAGGATCATCGCCTCTTCGAGTGTCAGGCTGTGCGGCCGCTTGAGCACCCAGGCCGCCGGAACGCGGATGTATTCGGCCCAGCCCCCCCACCGCTCGACACCGAGTTCTCGTCCGGTAACGACGACTTCCGTCCCGACGGGAAGGTCAGGACTCGAGCTCTCCGCGACGATCCCCGCAGCGTCGATCCCGGGGACATGCGGAAACTTCCGCACGATGCCCGAGTTCCCCGTCGCCGCGAGAGCGTCCTTGTAGTTGAGGGACGAGTAGCGGACCTGCACCAGGACGTCCCCGGGCGGGAGTTCGCTCATCGGCCGCCGCGTGATTCCGCTGGTGATCTGCTCGCCGG
>JAEYWB010000792.1 GCA_023429275.1 Planctomycetota bacterium | reverse complement strand
TCGACGACGCCTGGGCGGAACGACGGCTCGAACGGGCTCTCGACTTCAGGTCGCGGCTCTTCGGACCGGAAACCACAGGGTATCGCGTTCTCCACGGCGAGGGGGACGGTGTGCCCGGTCTCGTCGTCGACCGCTACGACCGGACCGCCGTCCTGCAGGTCGATGGAGCGGGACCGGCCGGCTTCTGGGACGTCGGGGGAGTCGCCGAATGGCTCTCGACCCGCCTCGGTCTGGACGGAGTCTTCCATAAGTCGCGCGAACGCGGCCAGGAAGGGACGGTCCTCTGCGGGAGTCTTCCGCGAGCCGAGGGAGAGGCGGCCGACGACGGGGAGGGGACGGTCTCGTTCGTCGAAAACGGTCTCCGCTTCACGACCGATGTCCGCCGCGGGCAGAAGACCGGGTTCTTTCTCGACCAGCGGGACAACCGCCACCTCATCCGGCAGCTTTCGCGAGGGCGGCGGGTCCTCAACGTCTTCGGGTACACGGGCGGGTTCTCGATCGCGGCCGGCGTCGGCGGAGCGACCCACGTCACGACCGTCGACCTCGCCGCGCCCGCCATCGCCGCCGCCAACCGCCACTGGCAGATCAACTCACTCCCCGGGGAGTGCCACGAAGGGGTCGCGGCGGACGCGTTCGAGTTCCTGGAAGAGTCCATCCGCCGACGGCGGGAATGGGACATCGTCATCGTCGACCCGCCGTCGTTCGCCCCGTCAGAAGCGGCGGTCCCGAAGGCGGCCGCCTCCTACAGGAAGCTCATTGCCGCCGCCGCCCGCCTCGTCTCATCAGGAGGTCTTCTGGCGGCCTCCTCCTGCTCGAGCCACATTCACGAGCCGGAGTTCCTGGAGATCTGCGAGGAAGCGGTCGCCGAAGCCCGGCAGCGGGGGACTCTCGTCGCCCTGACAAACCAGCCCCCCGACCACCCGTACCCGCTGGTTCTGCCCGAGTTCCGGTATCTCAAATTCGTCCTGCTGCGGATCGAGTAAGAGAAAACCGTTTAACCGTTTAACCGCGACGCGACAGCGGAGCGCGGCTTTGCACTCGGAAGTCCCGAACCATCGAGCCGCGCTTCTCGCCCAATCCCTGACTGACAACTGACAACTAATCCGCCAGCGCGGTCTGGATGTCGTCATACGTCCGCGGCAGCGAAACCGGTGAGAAACGCCCCGCGGCCCGGCTGCGGCCCGGTTCCACGGCGCTCGTCTTGTTGTCCGGCTCCAGACGCGGTTTGACCGGCTGCCACTCGAGACCGCCGCTGCTGCGGGCCGCGTCGGGCAACTGGCTCGTCTGCGGAGGAGTGGGGACGGCGATCGTCGGGACCGCCTCGCCGGTCGGGCCGAGAATCGTCGAGGCTGTCTGCGGCAGATAGATCCCGCTCTGGACGTACCGGACCTGCTGCTCGGGAACGAGGACGGTCCGGACCTGCTGAACCCGCTCCATTGTCTGGACCGGGACGTCGCGGTACTGCACCTGCTGCTGCATCACCGTCTGCGGAACCGTGACGGTCATCTGCCGGTAAGTCGTCACCGGGACCTGGACCTGGACCGCTTCGCGGTGAATCGTCGTCCGCGGAACGTCCTGGTAGGTCACGATCTGCTGGGGCCGAAGCTGCGTCTGCACCATCGGCTGCAGAGTCGGGCAGCAGGAGGTGGCCGGGGGAAGGACCATCGGCGCGGCGGGAACGACAGGCATCGCCGGGGCAATGACGTTTCCGCAGCAGCTTCCCCCCATAGACATCGGAAAGCCGGTGCTGAAGGGCATGATCGGAGGAGCGACCGGCCCGAGTCCGCCGCCGCAGCACCCCGGACGGCCGCGTTCCCGCACCTTGTAGACCATGCGGTAGTTCGCCTCGGCGGCGAGCGGGAGCGTTCCGACGAACGCCAGCGAGAGAGCAACCTGCGGGAGCTTCGACATGACCGATTTCCGAAACGAGTCCGCCGCCCGAGAGTCCCTCCGGGCCGGCTTCTTCGTCCATCGGAGGGGGCTCAGGCGATCCTGAACAGATTCCGGCTGCGAGCAGGCAATCGATCCATGCAGAACGAGAAGGGATTCCGGTTTTGACGGTTGGGAAGAGCCAGCGGGTGTCAGTCCACGAATCCGGCAGGATTCCCTGCAGAATGCGACTCGTGCCCGCCTCGCACCGCTCAGTCGCGAAACGTCAGCCGCATTCGGGCTCTTCTTCCGTCAGGCAACGTCTGGTCCGCGCTCCGCTGGCGCGTCGCGACAATTGCCAAACGGTCTGATTTGTTGCCGCTTCAAAACACCCCGTACGGTGCGCTCAGCTGGGGAGTCAGGTACCACTGGTACCGGTAGTCGGTGTAGCGGTAGATCCACTGTTCCGGATGAGCGAACAGGAACGGGCGAATGGGTGAGGCTGCCGCGACCGGATCTGGAACGACCTGCGGGGTGTATTCCTTGTGAATGGTCGTCGGGCGGAGCTGGCCGAAGAGGATCTCCATCGCCGCTTCATGGCGGTACGAGGGATTGGCGAGGTACTCGGTGTAGCTGTACGGAATCGACTGGTAGACCTCTTCATACGTCCGGCCGTTGACGCTCGGGAAGCTGGCAACACGCCGGCCGGGAATGACCAGCGGGGGGGCGCCATCCTGCGAGGCGGGCGCCGCGGGCATCTCGGGCGCCGGCAGCGTGAGCCCCGAAGGGACGGCCTTGGCGGGGGTCGGAGCCTTCTCGGTCTGCGGCAGAGCGGGGGCGGGCGGGACGGCGGCCGGCGGAGAAGGAACGGGCCTGGCCGGCGGCGGAGCGGCAGGTTTCGGCGCAGCAGCGGCGACGGTCGGGAGGACGACCGGTCCGC
>JAEYWB010000574.1 GCA_023429275.1 Planctomycetota bacterium | reverse complement strand
CCCGTCCATCGAGAATCCGCTCGCACCGAAGCAGCCGCACTACGGGGCGAAGGCCAAGCGGGTGATCTATCTCTTTCAGGCCGGCGCTCCGAGTCAGCTGGAGCTGTTCAGCAACAAGCCCGAACTCGCGAAGCGAAGCGGGCAGCTCCCCCCCGCCGAACTGCTCAAGGGATACCGGGCCGCGTTCATCAACCCGAACTCGGCACTCCTGGGAGGCAAGTTCACCTACGCCAAACATGGCCAGTGCGGGATGGAGCTGAGCGAGGTCCTTCCCTGGACCGCCGGCATCGCGGACGACATCACCCTCGTCCGCTCGATGCGGACCGACGCGGTCAACCACGCTCCCGCGCAGATCATGATGAACAGCGGGTCGCAGCAGTTCGGCCGCCCGAGTTTCGGATCGTGGACGATCTACGGCCTCGGCAGCGAGTCGGCCGACCTGCCGGGGTTCGTCGTCCTGACGAGCGCCAAGGGAACGAGCGGCGGGGCGAGCAACTACGGCGCCGGCTTCCTGCCGACGGTCTACGGCGGCGTTCCGTTCCGCTCGGCCGGAGACCCGGTTTTATATCTGTCGAATCCTCAGGGGATCGACGCCGAGGCACAGCGCGGATCGCTCGACGCCCTGAACCGTCTCAACAGTCTTGCCTTCGAGTCGGCCCACGACCCCGAAATCGCCGCCCGGATCCAGAGCTACGAGATGGCCTTCCGGCTGCAGACGAGCGCCCCGGAGCTGATGAACCTGTCGAACGAGCCGGCGCACGTCCTCGAGCGGTACGGCATTAAGAGTCCCGACGAGTCGACCTATGCCCGCAACTGCCTCCTCGCCCGGCGGCTTGTCGAACGCGGGGTGCGGTTTGTTCAGCTCTTCCACGAGGTGTGGGACCAGCATGGCAATCTCACGGGGGGAGTGAAGCAGAACGCCCTCGACACCGACCGCGCGAGCGCAGCCCTCGTCTCCGACCTTAAGGAGCGCGGACTCCTTGACGACACGATCGTCATCTGGGGAGGAGAGTTCGGCCGGACGCCGATGGTCCAGGGTGGGAACGACGGCCGCGACCATCACAACCGCTGCTTCTCGATCTGGCTGGCGGGCGGGGGATTCAAGCGAGGGCACATCCACGGCGACACGGATGAGCTCGGTTTCGACATCGTGAAGGACCCGGTGCACGTCCACGACTTCCACGCGACCCTCCTGCACCTCCTCGGTTTCGACCACACGCGGCTGACGTACCGCTCGCAAGGCCGCGATTTCCGTCTGACGGACGTCCACGGCCAGGTGGTCGACGGTCTGCTCGCGTGATCGTGGCTGCGACTCGTCCCAAACATTCTGATGATCCCGACGGACGTTCCGGTCGTTCCCGGCATTCCGATGGACCCGAATGCCCAGATCGACCCGGGCGAAAGCCCCGAAACCGAAGTCCCGTGGCGGCTCACGCCGAAGGTCCTGACGGGGATCGGCACTGTCGGAGTGGCGGCGTCGGTTCCGTGGTTTGTCGCAGCCGTTTACCTGATGCGACGCGGCCTGGGATGGGACGGATCGGGAGCCGTGGCGAACGCCATGATCGGAGCTCTCTTTCTGTTTCCGGCGCTGACCGCGATCGCGGCGGCTCGGCGCCCGACCGAAATGCGTCCGCGGATCTTCAGGCGGATCGTGCGGGGCCTGGCACTTCTGCTGCTGCCGCTGGTCTTTGCCTGTGGGGTCTGGTTTTTCTACGGCTTTCTGGTGACGGCACATCGTTAGCTTGCGCGAATGCGGAACGCGGTCTCACGAGACGATTTTGTGGAAACGGCCGGACTTTACGTGGCGGGAGCCGTCCATCTCTCGCTTGCGTCCCTCTTCTTCTGGTTCGGATGCCTCCGACGGAGTGACTGACGATCCTGCCGTCGATTCGGCCCGCTGGTCTGGAAACCGATCGGCAGCTCTCTGCGTTTCTCGCTCCGGACCGCGCTGTTCCGCTTGCGATTCCAGGCACAGGCGTCAGAGTGTCCGGACTTCCCTTTTGGGGGGAGTTTTCAGTCGTCAGCTTTTCGTCGTCAGCCAGAGGATCTTTGTTTCTAACTGACGACTGATCATTGAGAACTGATGACTTCCGGCGGTCTCCAGACCGCCCGGGACAGCGGCGGAGCCCCAGCGATGACGATGCTCGAGAAACTCCTGCTGCCCGAGATCAGGGAACTGATCCAGGATCGAGAGATCGATACGCTCCGCGAGGTCCTCAACCGCTGGCTTCCGGCCGACATCGCCGACTTGTTCGCCGACCTCGCCGACAGCGACGTCATCGTCTGCTTCAAGTGCCTCGAGCCGGCCCTCGGCGCCCAGGTCTTTGAATACCTCGACTGGACCGTCCAGGAGGAGCTGAGCCGGGTTCTCTCTGAAGAGAAGCTGAGGTACATCCTCAACGAGCTCGCGCCGGACGACCGGACCGCGTTCCTCAGCGAGTTCGACGCCGCCGACATCGAGCGGCTCCTGTCGCTCCTCACGCCCGACAACCAGCGGGTCGCCCGGTCGCTCCTCTCCTACGGCGAGGGGACCGTCGGCCGCCTCATGACACCCGACTTCATCGGCGTCCGGGAGGACTGGACGATGAACCAGGTGCTCGACCACGTCCGCAAGGTCGGACGGGACAGCGAATCGCTGAACGCCGTCTACGTCATCAACGACCTGCACCATCTCGTCGACGACATCCGGATGCGGGAAATCCTTCTCGCCCCGCCGGATGCCCGGGTCGAGAGCCTGATGGACCGGCAGTATATCGCCCTGCAGGTGACCGACGAGGATTCGACCGCCGTCGAGCAGTTCCGGAAGTACGACCGAACGGTGCTTCCTGTCGTGGACCTCAAGGGGGCCCTCCTGGGAGTCGTGACGGTCGACGACGTGCTCGACGTCGCGGAAGAGGCGGCGACCCGCGAGATCCAGCAGTTCGGGGGGGTCGAGGCCCTCGATGAACCCTATATCGCCACGCCGGTGCTGGAACTCGTCCGCAAGCGAGCGACCTGGCTCATCGTGCTGTTCGTCGGGGAGCTGTTCACCGCGACGGCGATGGGGTTCTTCGAGAAGGAGATCGAAAAGGCCGTGGTGCTGGCCTTGTTCATCCCGCTGATCATCTCGAGCGGAGGAAACTCCGGGTCGCAGGCCGCGACACTGATCGTTCGAGCAATTGCGGTCGGCGAGGTGAAGCTCCGGGACTGGACGATCGTATTCAAGCGCGAGCTGTTGTCGGGCTTGCTGCTGGGGCTCGTGCTGGGGCTGATCGGCTTTCTGCGGATCGCCATCTGGTCGCAGTTCTCGACGTTCTACGGACCTCACTGGATGCTGATCGGAACGACCGTCGCGATCTCGCTCCTCGGGATCGTGCTCTGGGGAACCCTCTCGGGCTCGATGCTGCCGTTCCTGATCAAGCGGGCGGGTCTCGACCCGGCCACGTCCTCGGCGCCGGCGGTCGCGACGATCGTCGACGTGACGGGGCTGGTCCTCTACTTCAGCGTGGCGCTCCTGCTGCTGAAGGGGACCCTCTTGTAGGGAGCGTTCCGCAGGTCAGCTCGTTGGAGGTGGCAGGCCTATCTGGCCTGGACACCGTCGAGTGTAGGCCCGGAAGGCCAGAAGATCGACGACATTCCGGGCACTTGCTATGTCCGCTTCCTCGTTCGGCGGCCAGGTCCCGCGATTCACGGGCGCTCCTGGCCGCCGAAGTGGAGGTCATCCCTTGTCGCCACCACTCCCTTGCGGACGTATGACTCGTGGATCCGCCGTTGAGACTCATCGAATCCGTTGCGGAAACCCCGCTGGAAGACTTCAACGCCGAGCCGGTCTTCTCCCCGGAACTCAATATCGATCGCCAGGGACTCCCCTCCGTCCCGGTCAATGGACGAGGGGCAATGCTGCGTCTGCATCACTGACCGATCCCATCCGGCCAGATGACCACGCAGGTACATCGACCGCCCGTTGACCCATCGCCGGAAAGCGACCCGATCACCGTTCTCTTCGCCTCCCGTGGAACGTTCTCCCCAGACCCGGTCGGGAACATCGTCCGGAATGCGGATCGATGTCGGATACCCCAAACCGTCGTCCGGACGAAGGACGATAACCGCCGCGGTGACGGTAAGAAGAGCCAAGAGAGTCAATCCGGAAACGAGAAGTCGTTTATTCACGGGCAGGCTCCTCGTCTTCATCCCAACGGTCTCGCATCCGCTCGCAATACGCCAGCGTCGCCTCAAGTCCATGAGCCGCGGCGGCCGCGTGCAGTCTCGACTCGCTCTCGCGATACCCGTCTTCGAAGCCGACGGCAAACTGCCGAAACCTCGCCTCCCACTCTTGGCCGCCATGCTGCGACTGGTCCCTGTCGCAGAGGACGGAGCAGACGGTCGCGATCCGATCGGTCCTTCCCCTGCGGTGCACGAACTCCTGCGTCGCCGCGATCCATCCCGAGAAATGACCTTCGACGTAGATCTCCTGCATCCTGACGCGGCCGTCGCTGAAGGCTCCCCCCTTGTCCTGGGTTGGGATGATCTCGACTGGCGGAAAATCGTCGTGCCGGGATGTCCGGAAGTCGTAGAGGAGATCTTCGAGAGGTCGGACCGCAAAGGTCCGATAGCTAACCGCGCCCGCTAGGACCGCGAGCATCAAGAGGAGCGAGAGCCATCGCCTCCGAGTGGACAAGAAGTCACCTCCCGCAAAAGCGTCTTCCTGGTGAGTGATGGGGACAGCTTTCTGAAACGGAAACAGACGCTCAGTCGTTACCGCGAATCCGCCTGGCCCGAGAAGCGAACCGAAGAAAGCAGCAGGGGGCGCTGCGGTAGCCCACGCAGCGCCCCCTCAGTTCCATCCGATTCGACTAGCGATGACCTACTTCTTCGCCACGATCCAGATGTTCCGGAATCGGACCGGGTTGCTGTGGTTCTGGAAGTAGACCGGGCCTGGCTTGGCGATTTCGCCGTTGATCGGGCCTCCCGGCGTCCCCTTGGTCAGGTCGCGGTCGTGGATCACGACGCCGTTGTGCTTCACGACGACGTGGGCATTCTTCGTCTTGGCGCCGGAGGCGTCAAACTCGGCTGCGGTGAAGTCGACGTCGTAGGTCTGCCAGGTGAGCGGCGGAAGGCACATGTTCACGTCAGGACGCGAGATCGAGTAGATCCCGCCGCACTCGTTGTCAAGCCCTTCGAGGCCGAACGAGTCGAGGATCTGGCACTCATACCGGCCCTGGATGTAGTAGCCGCTGTTCCCCCGTCCCTGGCCCCGCGCCTTGGGCATGTACGGCGTCCGGAACTCGATGTGGAGCTTGAACGACTGGAACTCGTCCTTGCTGGTGCACCCTTCGACCAGCAGGCCGTCCTCCGTCATTTTCGCGCCGCTCTTCCAGTGCTTCTCGAGCGACTCCTTGGTCCCATCGAACAGGACGATGGCTCCCTCGGCCGGTTTCGCACCGAGCGTGGGGCTTTCCCGGTTCACCTTCTTGAGGTCCGACGTCAGCTCCTTGACCTTGGCGGCGTCGCCGTTCGCCTTCGTCTTCGTCCTGCCGTCCCAGCCGGCGCCCGGAAGTCCGCCGGCATACTCGACGATGTCGAACTTGCCGTCGCCGAGGGCGACGACCTGCACCCCCTTCTTCTCACCGGCGTACTCCCCCTGCACGGCAAAGTCGGGATCGGCCTTCGCGGCTTCGGGCGTGTCATAGGTGTCGGCCGCCGAGACCGCACGGGCTCCCGGGCCGGTCAGCGCGATGCCGAAAAACAGGGCAAACAACCACGACAGTCTCTTCATCGAAGGGCACCTTCTTTATTGAGGCGGGAAAACCAAACGGAGGAAGTCGATGCGATTCTGCTCCCTTCCCCTTCAAGTTGCAATTTCGGCCGAGGTCTGCGCCGCTGTGCTTGAATCGAGGGCACGCCTGCTCCCCAAGGTCTCACACTCTCCGGCATCCTGATCGCGATTCCACTTGTGAGAGGATCTGTAAGCCGCTGGCATCAGAGGAGTTACTGATGAGGTGTGCTCTCTGGTCTCATTTGTTTGGCGATTGGCCCACAACTTTCTTAGGCCTATCACAGCGTGCTCGCCCTCGGGGCAACGGGCTCAATCAAGAAGTCCTGCCCATTTCAACCCTCCAAAGGACGGAGTGAGGGCTCCGATTACGGTTACCTATGCGACTGCCGATTCTGGAATTGACGTTGGTGGCTACCCTGTTTGTGGCAGCCTGGTTCTCAGGTGATGGATTCGCTGAAACGGTCGAACGCTACGACGCATTCGTGCATGGCGAAACGTATGACATGCGAATTCGAAGCCGCTCGCAACTCGGCACGTTCTGCTTCGCGAAGGACGAAGATCTCATCAAGTCATGGGATGACCAGTTCCGGGCTATGCAGCATGCCGTGACGACCACGCCGCAGGCGCAGCCGGTCCTGCAGTCGCTTGTCGCGAGTGTTGCCGGCGAAGTGCTGTAATGACGCACCGTTCCCTCGCCTGACTTTCGGGACATCACGAATCTGCGTGTGTGTCCCGCTTGTCGGCGAAGGTCTCGCGGGAACGGCCCTGGCTCGACATTCGAAACAGATCGAAGGGAGCAAGGTCCGTTTGGAGAAGCGCCCCGGGAATGGCTCTCCAGTTGCCACCGGATCCGCCTCAGACTTCGCGTCCCCGATTCCGGCTCCCATTGCAGGCGGATTGCTCTCCGCGCATCCCCGCATTCTCCCTAAGCTTCCGGCTCGCGGTATGGATGCCGCAGTGTTCCACTAGAATGCACAACCGGGTCAGGGACGAATCCGATGAACTGGAACGACAAGGTCGTGGTGGTGACGGGGGCTGCCGGAGGAATCGGTCAGGCGCTCTGTCGTGCCATCCAGGGGGCCGGAGTCCGCGGACTGGTCGTTTCTGATCTCGACCTCGAAAAGACGCAGGCCGTCGCGAGTGAAGTCGGCGGAATGGCGGTCGCCGCTGACGTGGCCCGGGAAGAGGAGGTCCAGCACCTCGTCGCCGAAGCGACAACTGCCTTCGGACCGGTCGACATCTTCATCTCCAATGCCGGCATCACCGTCAAAGGCGGGGTCGAGGCTCCGGATCAGGACTGGCAGCGGCTGTGGGACGTGAATGTGATGTCTCATGTTTACGCCAGCCGGGCGCTCCTTCCGACGATGCTCGCCCGCGGGACCGGCTACCTCGTCAATGTCGCCTCGGCCGCGGGAGTCCTGACCGAGATCGGCTCCGCCTCCTACTCGGTCACGAAGCATGGCGCCGTCGCCCTGGCCGAGTGGCTGTCGGTCATGTACCAGAAGAAGGGGATCAAGGTCTCCTGCGTCTGTCCGGCGGGGGTGCTGACGCCGTTCCTCGATCTCGAAGATCCGGTTCACCAGTTTCTGCAGATGAGCGCCTGCACTCCCGAGCATGTCGCCGAGTGCGTTCTCGACGGCGTCCGCTCGGAGACGTTCCTGATCCACACGCATCCCGAGGTCGCCGAGTTCTTCGCCTTCAAGACCCAGGACTACGACCGCTGGCTCAGAAACTTCGCACGGGTCAACGAGAAGCTCGAAAAGCGGCAGGCCAAGGCCCAGCGCAAAGCCGCGTGATTATTTTGAAGCGATCGAGAGAGAAAAGGTTCTTTACCACCAAGACACGAAGGAAGAGAAGAAGCGAGATTCGACTCCCCAAACTTGGGCCGCCATGGGAGCAGCCGTCTCTTCTTGTCTTTTCTTGGTGTCTTCGTGTCTGTCATGTGGAGGCGTGTCAACGAGGTTTCGCCAGAATTCGCCGTTGGCAACCTGTCATTCAGTCGTACCTGCGTTTCCGCAGGCAGACTATTTCATCCGTTCGCTCG
>JAEYWB010000545.1 GCA_023429275.1 Planctomycetota bacterium | reverse complement strand
ATCCAGACCACACCACCGACACACGCGAAAAAGGTGTTGACGACGAACAGCGAGATCGAGATGGCAGCCGCCGCGGCCGGGGCGATGCCGGCGAGTCCCAGGTAGTGGATGTAGACCGCCTCGCGGACGCCGATGCCGTTCACCGACACTGGCGCGGTGACCGCCACCGCTCCGAGCGGAACGACGTAGAAGTAGTGCAGGGGATCGGTGTCGACACGCAGCCCCCGTCCGATGAGCCACGTCACCAGGACGAACAGCAACTGTGACAGAAGGCCCCAGCCGGTCCCTTTCAGGAGAGCGACGCGGCCGCGACGGGTCGTCCAGAGCTCTCCGGCGTGACGCCACGCCCCGACGATCGGAGCGGAAAGCCGTTCGGGAAGCCCCGGAATCCGTCCGGCGGTCGGTGAGAGACCCAGCGCCACCGTGCCGAGCCCCATCGCCGCGAGGATCCCACCGCAGATCCAGGCCACCCCCGATGCCCCCCTGGGAGCGGCGAGCGGCATCAGTCCCGCGATCATCGCGAGAGCCACCGCCAGGGCCAGGAGCCGCTGGGCGAGGATCATCGCCCCCGCCGCGGCAGGGGAGGCCCGTCGTTCGCCCCGGACCAGGTCGATGACCCGGACAACGTCACCGCCGACGGCGGTCGGAAGGAAGAGGGAGAAGAAGAGCCCGACAAAGTGGTTGCGGACCAGTCCGGTCGCGGGGACATCGCATCCGGCGCTTCGAAGCAGCGGTCCCGCCCCCAGCGCATAAGCGACGTTCGCCAGCAGACCGACGGCCAGGGCACCCGCGGCGCAGAACGGGTCGAACCCCGCCAGGATTGGACGAACGGCGGACAGGTCGAATCGCCGGATCAGGAAGAAGCAGAGTCCCGCGGTGATGGCGAGGCGGATGAACCAGCTCAGGAGCGCGCGGCGACGGGAGCGCGGCGGGCGCGGGTCTGGAGTATCCCGGTGGGGCGGTGTGGGAGTCAGAAGAGCTCGGCTGGAGAGAACGGGAAACGTCGCCACAGAACAGGAAATGTCGCCGCCCGGGGCGGGGAGCGGGGCATCCAGCAGGATAGGCTCGCGAGTTCCGGCAAAAACCTCCACCACAGCCCCCCGCTTCCCCAAATTGCAAATCGGGCGGGCAGACTTACAATCGCAACTCGCATGATCCGCCGGACCACGCTTTGCGTTCCGGACGGCGTAACCTGTTCAAGGAGTCGGGGCTTTGTCGATGAACGTGGCTCTCCCAGCGCTGCTCGCCCAGGCTCGCAACCCGATGAGCCCGTGGTACATCATCGCCTTCGCCGGGCTGGTGTTCCTGGTCCTGCTGTTCCTGATTTTCGCGATCATCTTCGCGAAGTACTTCAAGCTGTGGCTGCGGGCGTTCGTCACGCGGGCCCGGATCAATCCGGCGACTCTCGTGTTCATGTCGCTCCGGAAGGTGAACCCCAACACGATCGTCGACGCCAAGATCAGTGCCGTGCAGGCCGGCCTGGCGGATATCTCGACGGGCGCCCTTGAAGCCCACTACCTCGCGGGGGGCAACGTCCAGCGGGTCGTGCGGGCCCTGATTGCCGCCCACCGCGCCCGGATCGACCTCGACTGGGATACCGCGTCCGCCATCGACCTGGCCGGCCGTGACGTCCTCGATGCCGTGCGGACCAGCGTCGACCCGAAGGTCATCGACTGTCCCGACAGCCGCCAGGGGAAGAACACGCTCGACGGCGTGGCGAAGGACGGAATCCAGCTCAAAGCCCGCGCCCGCGTGACGGTGCGGACGAACTTGAGTCAGCTCATCGGCGGTGCGACGGAAGAGACCGTCATCGCCCGCGTCGGGGAAGGGATCGTCTCGGCGATCGGCTCGTGCGAGTCCCACAAGGACGTTCTCGCCAACCCGATGCTGATCGCGCAGGCGGTGCTGCGGAAGAGTCTCGATTCGCAGACCGCGTATGAAATCGTCTCGATCGACATCGCCGACATCGATGTCGGCGACAACGTCGGAGCCCGTCTCCAGGCCGACCAGGCCGAGGCGGACGTCCGCGTCGCCCGGGCCCGCGCCGAAGAACGGCGGGCCGAGGCGGTCGCTCGGGAACAGGAAATGCAGGCGTTGACTCAGGAGAACCGAGCCGCGGTCGTTCTGGCCGAGGCGGAAGTCCCCAAAGCGATGGCGGACGCCTTCGCCCGCGGGCAGATGCGTCATAACAGTAAAGCCTGAAGCGGGATGCGCGAACGAAGGCAGAAATTGCCGGTGGCAACGCCTTCGCCGGTCACAACCGTCGCGCGTCCCGAAGAAAGGTTTGCAAAGTGGCGGCTGCCGCCCGTTCGATGAACACGACGAGGCCATCCGGCTTCGTGGTCAGCCGAACGGATTTGGGCGGTTTTCATTGGCTTTCGTTCGCGAGAACGGGAGCCGTCCATCCCCCACATGACGGGGGGTGATTTGTGATTCCCGATTCGCTGCAGTAGTATTTTCTCACGCCATGGAAGGTCGTGTGGTCGCTGCACTGATCCTCTCCATTCCGGTTTCGGTGAGTTCGATGAGCGAAATGACGATTGAGCTGACGAAGAGTCAGCATGAAATTCTGCTTCGTGGTCTCCGTTACGTCCGCAGCGCGGTGGCCCTCGACGCGGTCGACTGGTCCGAAAGTGTCGATGCGGATCGCAAGCGCCAGTACGCCGAGATCTCCCAGGTCGAGTCGCTGGTGAAGAGCATCAAGGTTGCGGAGAAGGCGGCCGTTTGATCGGTTTCGCCCGGGAAACGCCCTGACGTTGTTTGGATGCAGTCCGCCCCCGATCCGGGGGCGGCCGTTTTTGTTGCCTCGCGTGAGGCGCCGTTCAGACTCCGGTCAGACCGAATCACTCGCGAGCCGGGGAGGTGCTGCCTTCACGCCGCATCCATTTCCTCTAATATTTCCTCAGTCTCGCACGGTTCGCGCCCTCCCACCGACGCTGTTCTCGCCCTGCCGGCGGCGTCACGGACGACAGCTTTCGCTCCATCCATGCAATACGAAAACGTCTGCGTCGAAGCTTTCACCTGTCTGCTCCCGCCGAACATCATCACCTCGGAGCAGATCGAGCAGCGGCTGAAGCCCGTCTATGACCGGCTCGGCCTGCACTCGGGGCGGCTCGAGCTCATGACCGGCATCCGGGAGCGGCGGCACTTCGATCCCGAGACCCGTCCGGGCGTCATCAGCGGGCGGACCGCCGAGCGGGCGATCCGGATGTCGGGCCTGGCCCGCTCCGACATCGGCGTCCTGATCCACGGCTCGGTCTGCCGCGACCAGATGGAGCCCGCGACCGCCTGCTCCGTCCACCATGCGATCGGGCTCCCTTCGTCAGCCCTCGCGATGGACATCAGCAACGCCTGCCTCGGCCTGCTGAACGGGATGGTCATTATCGCCAACATGATCGAGCTCGGTCAGATCCGCGCGGGGATCGTCGTCGGCACCGAGATCGGCCTGCCGCTCGTCGAGGGGACCATCGACCGGCTGCTCAAGGATCCCAACGTGACGAGGCAGTCGCTCAAGCTCGAACTCGCCTCGCTGACAATCGGGTCGAGCTCGGCGGCGGTCGTCCTGTGCGACCGGAGCCTCAGCCGCACGGGGACACGGCTCCTCGGCGGCGCGAGCCTCGCCGATACCGCGAGCCACGAGCTCTGCGCCGGCGGCGACAGCACGCTTTCGTGCGGCGACAACCGCCCCCAGATGAGCACCGACTCGGAGACTCTCCTGCACGCGGGCGTCTCGCTGGCGACCCGGACCTGGGCCGAAGCGAAGCGCTCGCTCGGCTGGGACAACGAAATGGTCGACAAGGTCTTCACGCACCAGGTCGGCAAGGCGCACCGGAAGCTGCTGCTGGAACGGCTGGGATTGAGCGAAGAGCTCGACTACCCGACCGTCGAGCTGCTCGGCAATACGGGAGCCGCGGCCCTGCCGACGGCGGTCGCGCTCGGCGTCGGGGCAGGGCATGTCGTCCCCGGCGACCGCGTCGCGCTGCTCGGAATCGGAAGCGGACTCAACAGCGTCATGCTCGGGCTGCAATGGGGCCTGGTGAACTGACCGACGAGACGCCGGCGCGACGTTTCGGGCCGATGTGTCCCGGATCGGATCTCGACGAGAGTCAACGCGCAGCCTGCAGGCCGTGGGTCGTACTGATGGGCTTGGCCTTCTTCGGCCGGATGGTTCTCGCAATCCTCTTTCGTCCCTTGCGGGACTCGCCCGTTCTGAATGCCTCATTCCCCCCGTTGCACGGGGGGCTATTGGCTTCCGTCCCTGACGGGACTGGCTCGGCTCCCTGGAGCGGAGTCGCAAAGACGAATCAGGCCGCAGGTCAGCGCTCCTCCGCAACGTCGCATCTCGCTCCGGAGCGATGAGCGAATCGCCATCGAGATCCTCTCGAGTCGGACGCATTCGGCCGAACCGCGGAGATCGTCCGCTCGCCCCACTTGCGGATCAGGATGGCAACTCTGTCGCTCATCCATTCGACGACGGCTACGATAGTCCTGGTGGTTTGGCACAGTGAGGATGAGGGGTTCGTGAGATCAGCCGGAACGCACTAGCGTCCGGTTCAAACCGGGGGCAGTCGCCCGCAGGCTCATGGACGCAACCCGGAATCCCAGGTGGGACAAAGCCCTCGAGCGAATCGACTGGTCCTCATCCCCTCGCGCCGAGGCGTGCGCCGCGTCTGTCAGCGTGTTGCTCGAGACGCCGTAAGCCGAGTCGGTTGGCGCTTTGAGTGAGACGCCCCGCGCATGAGAGCTTCGGGATCCGGCATCGTCGCCTGGCTTGTCATCGTCCTGGCCGCCGCGGCTGCGGCGCCGGCCGCGGACGAGAACCGCGTTGACTACGCCGCGGAGATCAAGCCGGTCCTGAGGGAGCGGTGCTACGCGTGCCATGGCGCGCTCAAGCAGGAAGTGGGGCTCCGTCTCGACACGGCGGCCCTCGCGACTCGCGGGGGAGAGAACGGCCCGGCGATCGTGGCGGGGGACGAGGGGGCAAGCCCGATTGTTCAGCGAATCGCCGCGGCGGACGAGTCCGAACGGATGCCGCCGGAGGGGGAACCGCTCACCGCTCCGCAGATCGCGGCGATCCGCGCCTGGATTCGACAGAAGGCCACGGCGCCCGCCGACGAGAAGCCGGAATCGGATCCCCGCGACCACTGGTCGTTCCGGCCTCCTGTCCGTCCCCCGGTTCCGACGGTCTCCAGAGCAGCGGCCGAGAGGATCGCCAACCCGATCGACGCCTTCCTCGTCCGTGAGCAGGTCTCCCGGGGACTGACGCCTCAAGGGGCCGCCGACCGGCGTCTCTGGCTGCGGCGGGTCTCTCTCGACCTGACCGGGCTCCCCCCGACGGCCGACGAACTCGACGCGTTCCTCACCGATGATTCGCCCAACGCCTTCGAGCGGGTCGTCGACCGGCTCCTCGACAGTCCGCAGTACGGCGAACGCTGGGGACGCCACTGGATGGATATCTGGCGGTACAGCGACGCCTGGGGGC
>JAEYWB010000517.1 GCA_023429275.1 Planctomycetota bacterium | reverse complement strand
CGATGGCGGCGGGAGAGGGGGTCTGCAAGATCACGCGCCGCAATCGTTTTCCCGAGCTCGACCGGAAGCTCGTCGACGACTGCCGGGAACGCTTCCCGGAGGCCCGGCCTCTCGTCGTGCACGATGTCGGATGCTCGAGCGCGATTTCGTCGCTGGAACTGTTCGACCGGCTGAAGGCACAGCGGACAGTGGAGGTTCACGCCTCGGACCTGTTCGACAGGCTCTACCTGGTCGACGTCCCGAAGGAAGCGTGGACAGTCATCTTCGATGCGGCCCGGGAGCCGCTGCAACTGGTGAACCGCTGGTTTGTCCTCTCGGCCCGCGCCCCGGCCCCTTGGCGCTATCCCGTGAATCGGCTCGTTCAGCGATCCGCCAGTCGGCGACTCGTTCCGCTCGCACGCGAGCTGCTTAAACGTCATCTCAGCGGCGACGCCGAGGCCGATGTCATACGGGCGGTCTCCCTGTTTCACCCGTGCGCGGTCCGGCGGGCAAGCGAGGGATCCGGCTTCATCCTCCGCCGGCACAATCTGTTCGAACCCAACCCGGTCGGAGCCCACGTCGTCCGTGCGATGAACGTCCTCACGACAGACCATTTTTCGCCGGAGCGGGTCCGGGAAGGGATCCGGTCCTGCGCGGCGAACCTCCTTCCGGGGGGGCTTCTCGTCCTCGGACGTTCGATCGACGAGGAAGATGGACGGACGCGGGCCTCGGCGTACCGCATCGGACCGCGGAGCACAGACGAAGTGTGGCGGATCAACGAGGGATACGAATCGCCGGAGCTCGTCGCCGACGCCATGGGGCAGGCGCCGGGTGAGAGCCGGAACTCCAAGGAGCCGTCGTGATTACCACGCTCGGACAGAACAGCGGAGAGGGCGGTGTGGAGGAGCTCAAGGTTCCGTGCCCCATCCTGCGGGAAATGCTCGAGACCGGCGAGGTCCGGGAAGCCGGGGAAGGGGGCGGGCGCCGACCGCTCAAGGGGAATATCAATGTCGGCAACTGCAATGCCCTGTACGAGACGGTCCGCAAGCTCCGTCCTCATCGGGTCATCGAAGTCGGAATGGCCTATGGGGCATCCACCCTGGCAATCCTCGCCGGGTTGCGGGAGAGCGGGTCGGAGGGTGTCCTGACTTCGATCGATCCGAATCAGAACACCGACTGGCGAGGCATCGGCCTTGCGAATGTCGAACGTGGAGGGCATCAGCACCGGCACCGCGTGATCGCGAAGCCGAGCTATCTTGCCCTGCCGGAGCTTCTGCAGGGTGGCGAGACCTGCGACCTCGGCTATATCGACGGCTGGCACACATTCGATTACGCCCTGATCGACTTCTTCTATCTCGACAAGATGTGCCCGGTCGGCGGGGTCATCGGCTTCAACGACTGCGGCTGGCGGGCAGTGCACAAAGTGACGAAGTTCGTGGAGTCGCATCGCCGGTACGTGGAGCTCGACGTCGGCCTCCGGGGGGGATACCGGGGGCGGAACGTTGTCTCGACGATCGTCCGCTTCCTGGAGGGACGACGGGGAATCGACCGCTACTTCGAGAAGGCCGAGGCTGGCGAGCCGGATTGGAATTTCTTTGCACGCTTCTGATTCTCTTTTGTCGGCGCAGGCCGGTCCCACTACCAGGCCATCGGGGGGACTCCGCGCGGAGTCGGGTCATCCTCGACGGCTGCGCGTCTTGCACGTCATCTCCTCTCTGGAAGAGGGGGGAGCCGCCAAGGGAACGGTCGAGATGGTCAGCGGGCTCAACGCGTCGGGAGAGGTCGACGCGCGTCTATGCGTGCTGGGGACGAATCACCGCAGCGTTTCAACCGAGCGGATTCCCGGCGGGCCGACATTTCTGGACTGCCCGGTCGGCCGGAGGTCCCTTTTCCTCAGGCGTTGGCGCAAGCTGCGGGCTATCGTGGATGAGTTCCGGCCCGACATTGTCCACAGCCACTTGTGGCCGACGGCCACGGACGTCAGCTGGGTACTGACTGGCAACGCGATCCCGCACGTGATCCATATTCGCGACTCGCCCGACGCCTACGCCGAGGGGCGATGGCAATCGGTCCTGAAGAAGCGGATCACGGCTGCGGCCATCGGGCTGAACCGCCCTCGCGCTCGCTTCGTCGCGGTGTCGCGGGCCGCGGCGGACTACTGTGCTCTCCACCTGGGAATCCATCCTGATCGGATCCGTGTCCTCCTCAATGCGGTGGATCTCGCGGAATTCGTCGCTGTTCCCCTTGTGCGTCCCAGCCAGGATGACGGGACGATCGTCGTCGGGGCCGCGGGCCGGCTCGTCGAGCCGAAAGGTCATCGATACCTGGTCGAGGCCGTCGCCCGCCTCAGAGACGAAGGTCTGCCGGTCGCCCTCGAAATCATCGGAGCGGGAGGCCAACGCGAAGCGCTCGAGCGGCAGTGCCGGGAGTCAGGGCATTCCGATGCCATGACGATCACGGACTATCGCCCCGACGTTCATCGGTTCTACGAAAAGATCGACATCTATGCGCTCCCTTCGGTCTCCGCCGAAGGGTTGTCGAGGTCGCTGATCGAAGCGATGGCCGCCGGCCGACCGGTCGTGGCGACAGATTGCGAAGGGAGCCGCGAAGTGGTTCGGGATCAGCAGGACGGAATCGTCGTCCCGGTACGGGACAGCAGCTCGCTTGCCGGGGCCATCCGTGTTCTTGCGGGGGATGCCGCACTCCGACGTCGCCTCGGACAGTCCGGCCGTGAACGGGCCGTCGCGACATTTTCCGTCGAGCGACTGATCCGCGAGGTGATTGCGTTGTACCGGGAGCTCGGCGCCAGGGCCTAGGCGCCCTCGTTCATGCCCCCCATCTGAGAACCTCTCTCCCTGCTTTGCCCGTCATGCCTCCTCAGGTCTCCATCGTCATCGCGACCCGCAACCGCCGGGACGACCTGCGCCGTGCTATTGCGTCCTGCCTGCGGCAGCGCGACGTCGAGTTCGAGGTCCTCGTCTACGATGATGCGTCCGGCGATGGGACGGCGGAGATGGTGACCAGCGAGTTTCCGACCGTCCGGTTCTTCCGGAGCGAGACGAACGTCGACTGCGTCCGGCACCGGAACGCGGGCTTCCGCGATAGCCAGGGGGAGTTCGTCGTCTCCCTCGACGCTGACGCGGAGTTTTCCGATCCACTGACGCTCTCGCGGGTCGTCGAGCTGTTCCAATCCTCACCCGAAGCGGCAATCGTCGCGCTCCCGTTCGAAGAGCCCGACCGGGCGACCGCGGCGACGGCCATGCGGCCGGTCGCGCCCGGCGCCGAGCTGAGAGCGCACGTCAACTGCGCCGCGGCATTCCGAAAAGCGGTCGTCCTCGAGCTCGGAGGATATCCGGACCTGCTCTGCCGTCAGGGAGAAGAGCGGGACCTCAGCATCCGGGTGATCCAGGCGGGGCATACGATCGTGTACGGAGACACGCCCCCGATCATTCACCACACGAGCCCGAGCCGGTCCCACGAGCGGATGGACTACCTCGGCTACCGGAACACGATCCTTTTCTCCTGGATGCGGATCCCATTTCCCTACTGGCCCGCTCGGATGGCGGTCAACACTCTTCAGCTTCTCCGCCACAAGTTCTCGCTGGCTCGGCTGCCGGCCCGGCTCTCGATGATCGGAGCGGGGTACCTCGCCTGCCTCCGGTTCCTCAGCGCCCGGCGTCCGGTCTCGATTGCGGCGTACCGCCGGTTCCGGTCACTCCCCGCGCACGGACCGTTGCCGCCGCGGGAGTCACCTGTTCGCACTACCGGTTCAACAGGTAGTTGAACTGGAACAGGCTCAACGCCGCGTTCGTGATCTCTTCCGCGAGCGTGTACTGGACGATGACCATGTCGTCCGGCTGGATCAGGATCCGCTCGCTGCTGTCGGTGATCGCCTTGCGGAGGTCGACGCGGATCGCGATCGACTGGCCGTTGCAGGTCTTCCGGACGACGATGGCCCGCGAGGGACCGATGCCGCCGCCGGCTCCACCCTGGCCGTTGCGGAATCCCTGTCCGCCGACACTCATGACGCCCGTCTGACCCTGGCCGGCGTTTCCTCCGGCGATCGAGATCGCGTGCAGGACGTCGATGTCGTAGTCG
>JAEYWB010000513.1 GCA_023429275.1 Planctomycetota bacterium | reverse complement strand
ATCCTGGTGAGCACCATGACACCTTCCGCGAGACATTCGATGCCCCGTCTTTTCTGGTCCCTTGCACTCCTCGGCGCGATTGCTGCCTCCGTTTCGGCCGCCGCCGCCCCGCAGGTCAATACGGCGGTCGTCCCGGCTCCTGCCTGCGAGAAGGACTTCTACAACTGGGAGGAACGGCACGCCGACGTGAAGAAGGCGATCGCCGACGGGCCGGTCGACCTCGTCTTCCTTGGCGACTCGATCACGCACATGTGGGGGGGCCGGCCCGCCGCCAACCGGCAGAGCGGGCAGAAGGTCTGGGACGAGTTCTACGCCCGCCGCAACGCCATCAACATGGGCTTCGGCTGGGACCGGACGCAGCAGGTCCTGTGGCGGATCGAGAACGGCGAGTTCGAAGGGATCCATCCGAAAGTCGCGGTCGTCCTGATCGGGACGAACAACCTCACCGGCCATAACGTCCGCGAGAACACGAATGAAGAAATTGTCGCGGGGGTGAAGGGGGTCTGTGCCGCGGTCCGCAAAAAGTCGCCCGGGACGAAGGTGCTGCTGCTCGGCCTGCTGCCCCGCGGCAAGGATCCGGCGAATCCGCATCGCGGCCGGATCAAGTCGATCAACACCGAACTGGCCGGGCTCGATGGCCAGGACGGTGTGACGTTCCTCGACATCGGCCCGAAGTTCCTGGACACCAGGGGGGAGTTCCTGCCGGGCCTCGCGCCAGACCATCTCCACCTGAGTGAACAGGGGTATCGACTCTGGGCGGAGAGCATGGAGCCGACGCTGGCCCGGCTCCTCCAGAGTCAGTAATCCTTCACCGGTTTCCGCAACCAGCGGCGATCCTGAGAGTTGAACCGTCTCACATGTCCGACCTGACACATTTTGACGACTCCGGCGCCAGCCGCATGGTCGATGTCTCCGCGAAGGAGGTGACGTTCCGCGTTGCCAAGGCGGAGGGCTACGTCACGCTCCAGCCGGAGACTCTTCGGAAGATCACGAGCCGCGAGATCGCCAAGGGAGACGTGTTCGAAGTCGCCCGGCTCGCGGGGATCATGGCGACGAAGCGGACGGCCGATCTGATTCCGCTCTGCCACCCGTTGGGCCTCGACGGAGCCGAAGTCGCCTTCGAGATCGTCGATTCCGAGCGGGTCCGCATCATCGCCACCACCCGGGTTCACGGGCGGACCGGCGTCGAGATGGAAGCCCTGACCGCCGTCAGCGTCGCGGCCCTGACGATCTACGACATGTGCAAGAGCATTGACCGGGGGATGACGATCTCCGGACTCCGGCTGCTCGAGAAGTCCGGAGGGAAGTCCGGCGAGTGGAAAGCGGATTCTTAGTTCGAAATTGGAAACCGGTGACAGGTCAGCGCCGGAGCCCCCGGCCTTCGCTCTCTAACCTCTCACCTCTCACCTCTTACCATTCTTCCGTCCCAAGTCCCGACTGACATGCACCTTGCGGCAGGCCAGCGGTCTTTTCCCAAGTTCGCGACAGCGTGGAATGGTTTCGGGCGGTCTGGTAAGTTCTTGCCCGTCGAACAGGTTTCAGGAGCCTTGAATGTCGTCCGCCGCCACTTGGGCCAAGCAGCCGATCGCCGGCGTCAGCCCGAATCAGGAACGCGTCCTCGAAACGGTCTGCCCCTCCGTGGCGGCCACGGGGCTCGGCCAGACACTCGGCGGCCTGTTCGATTCGATCGACGCAAAGATCAACGGCGTCAAGCTTTCCTACCTGCTCTTCTGTCTGCCGCTCGCGCCTGTGGCACTGGCGATCTATCTCCTCCAGAAGGTCGTCGGCAATCAGTACATCCTCACGAACCGCAGCGTCGAAGTCCGCAAGCTCATCGGCCGGGTGCTGCTCGAGAAGGTTTCGCTCGCGGATGTCGATTCGGTCAATGTCGTGACACGCGGCGGGCAGGCGTTTTACCGGGCCGGAGACATCGAGCTCGTCAACGGCCGGGGTGAGGTGATCCTGCGGCTCCCCGGCGTCCCGTGGCCGGAACGGCTTCGCAAGGTCATCCTCGAGACGCGGGAAGCCCGCAAACGCTCCGATGAATCGCTGGCCCGCATCGAATCGCGGAAGTAAAGACCGCCAGTCAACTGGCAAGTTCCCGGCAGGGAACACCGGCTGAAGTCCGGCCGATGCGGTCCTTCGTCCAGGTCAGCCCGGCTCGGCGTACGCCCTCTCCACAGCCCACAGCCCATTGGGCCACGTGAGAGCCCCTGGGTCATCCCTTCAGATCAAACTCCTTGATCTTCCGGTACAGGGTCCGCTCGCCGATGTTCAGCATCTTGGCGGCGTCTTCGCGGTTGCCGCCTGAAAGCTCGAGCGCCCGGGCGATGTAGTACTTCTCGACCTCTTCCATCGGACGGCCGACAAGGTAGTCCGCTCCTGCTCCCGCCGGCATCGCGCCGTCGGTTCCGACCGACTTCGCGAGCGGCGAAATCTCCTCGGGAAGGTCGTCGACATCGAGGAGCCCGTCGGTGTCGAGGGCGAGCATTCCCTCGACGGTGTTGCGGAGCTGCCGGATATTCCCCGGCCAGTCGTAGTGCATCAGGGCATGCCGCGCGGCGCGGGAGACCCCCTGGACCTCCTTGCCGTAGATCTTCGAGAACTCCTTCACGAAGTGCTCGACCAGGAGCGGGATGTCGGGCTGTCTCTCGCGGAGCGGGGGAAGAACAACCGACACGACCGACAGGCGGTAGAAGAGGTCCCGTCGGAAGGTCCCCTTTTCCATCGCCTCCTTCAGGTCGGCGTTCGTCGCCGCGAGGAGGCGGACGTTGATCGACTTTTCCTCGTTGGAGCCGAGGCGGGTGATCTTCCGGTCTTCGAGAACGCGGAGCAGCTTGATCTGCGTCTCCATCGGCATTTCGCCGACTTCGTCGAGGAACAGGGTCCCGCCGTGAGCGTACTCGAACTTTCCGATCCGCCGCGTCACGGCGCCGGTAAAGGCTCCCGGCTCGTGGCCGAACAGTTCGCTCTCGAGGATCGTCTGCGGGAGGGCCGAGATGTTGAGCGGAACGAACGGCTTGTTCTTGCGGTTGCTGTTCTGATGGAGCGCGCGGGCGACGAGCTCCTTTCCGGTGCCGTTTTCCCCGAGGATCAGGACGGTCGTCTCGGTCGGCGCGAGGGCTTTCAGCTTCTCGATGACCCGGTTCATCGCCGGGCTGTTGCCGATGACCCCTTCGAATCCGAACTTCTCGTCGAGACGGCGGCTGAGGGCCGCATTGCTGCGGATGAGACGAACCCGGCTCGCCGCCTTGTCGACCGCTCCCCGCAGCTCCTGGATGTCGAGCGGCTTGGTGAGGTAGGTGTAGGCCCCCGCCTGCATGGCCGTGACGGCGGAATTGATCGAACTGTGGCCGGTGAGAACGATGACCTCGGCCTCAGGCAGCTCCTCTTTGGCCTTCCGGAGAATCATCAGGCCGTCGACATCCTCCATCTTGAGGTCGGTGATGACGACGTCGAAGTTCTCTCCTTCGATCAGCTCGATTCCCCGCTTGCCCGACGGGGCGATCGTGCATTCGCAGCCGACGCGGCCGAGGCTCTCGGCGACGGCCTCGGCGTGCGCCTCGTCGTCATCGACCACCAGCACACTGATGATGATGTTGTTGGCGTCGTTCTCTTTGGGGTCGTTCGTAACCACGGAGGCAAGGCAGGGGAGGCGGAAGAGGAACCGCGAAAAATAGCAGAGAGCGGGTGGTAGCGGGAGGAAGCGGCCGGAGGAGGGAACAGGGAATAGGGAGGAGGGAACAGGGAGG
>JAEYWB010000459.1 GCA_023429275.1 Planctomycetota bacterium | reverse complement strand
CTCCTTTCGGCCCGCTCCGGATTTCTCGTTTCGATAGCACTCTGCCCGCGCTCGATATGAATCCGGTCGTCTCCTCCGCGCAGCATCTCGTTCGCCGGGAATTCTTCGGGCGCTCCGCCGCCGGGCTCGGAACCGCAGCCCTCGCCGGCCTCTTGAGCCGCGACGGATTGGCGGCGGGAACCCCACCGGGCGAGACAGGGAATCGATTCGGCGGACTGCCGGACCTGCCGCACGCGCTCGCGCGGGCCAAGCGGGTCATCTACCTCTTTCAGAACGGCGCCCCGACCCACGTCGACCTCTTCGACTACAAACCGAAGCTTCAGGAGCTTCACGGGAAGCCGGTCCCGGAGGAGTTCTTCAAGGGAAAGCGCTTCAGCACGATGACCGGAAACCCGACCGGGAAGCTGATGCTCGCTCCCGTCGAGCCGTTCAGGCAGCGCGGCGAGTGTGGCGCCTGGGTCAGCGAGTTCCTGCCGCACACGGCGCAGATCGTCGACGACCTCTGCTTCGTCAAGAGCCTCCACACCGACGCGGTCAACCACGCTCCGGCAATTTCCTTCCTGCTCAGCGGGGCCGAACTCCCCGGCCGGCCGACGCTCGGCGCGTGGCTCAGTTACGGACTCGGCAACGGGACCGACGCGCTGCCGTCGTTCGTTGTCATGACCTCGGTCAGCAAGGGAACGAGCTGCGGGCAGATCTTCTATGACTTCTACTGGGGATCCGGGTTCCTTCCCTCCCGATTCCAGGGGGTGAAGTTCCGCGGCGGTGGCGATCCGGTCCTCTACCTCTCGAACCCTTCAGGGATCAGCCGGGAGCTGCGCCGCGGGATGCTCGACGACATCGCCCGGCTCAACGAACTCAAGCTGGCGGACTACGGCGACCCCGAGATCGCGACCCGGATCGCCCAGTACGAGATGGCGTTCAAGATGCAGGCGAGCGTCCCCGAGCTGGTCGATTTCTCGCAGGAGACGAAAGCGACGCTCGACATGTACGGCCCCGCCGTTCACGAGCGAGGATCGTACGCCTCCAACTGCCTCATGGCCCGGCGGCTCATCGAGCGCGGTGTCCGGTTCGTCCAGCTGATGCACGCCGGCTGGGACCAGCACAACAGCCTGACGACCGAGCTCTACAACCAGTGCCGCGACACCGACCAGGCCTCGGCGGCCCTGGTCCTGGATCTGAAGCAGCGGGGCCTCCTCGACGACACGCTCGTCATCTGGGGAGGAGAATTCGGCCGGACGCCGTTCATTCAGGGGGACATCAACAACCGCGTCCGCTGGGGACGCGACCATCACCCGTACGCCTTCACCACCTGGATGGCGGGGGGAGGAGTGAAGCCGGGTCTTACGTACGGGGCGTCCGACGAGCTCGGAATGAACGCCGTCGACCAGCCGGTCCATGTCCATGATTTCCAGGCAACGATCCTCCGTCTCCTGGGGATCGACCATGAGCGACTCACGTACCGATTCCAGGGACGGGATTTCCGCCTGACCGACGTACATGGCAAGGTCGTCGACAGCCTGTTTGCCTGAAGTCCGTTTGTTCGAGAGTCGGACTTGTTCTTGCGCTCGATGGAGTGACAGGCCATCAGTTCGGTCCGGCAAAGTCCCGTCAGGGACGAAAGGAAATAGCCCCCCGTGTCAACGGGGGGTAAACGCCCCGCGTGCCGACGCGCCCCTGCCGTTCCCGCAGGAAGCCTCGTTGTTGCTTCAAGTTCCGGCGGATTCAGGCACCCTCTTTGATATCGCATTCCCCTCCCCTGGCAGTACAATTCGACAATCTTTCTGGCGGAATTACGTATTCAGTCTCGCCCCTTGTCTCGACGCGAGCGACCCATGTCGATGGCTCTGCTTCCGGAAGAGTTGTCCCACCCTCTCGGCCAGCTCGAACGCAGGGTTCGCAGTCTCACGATCATGGGAGGCCTCGGCTGGCTGGCCTTCATTCTCGCCGCCATCCTCGCAGCGGCCTTTGCCCTCGACTGGTGGTTTGAGCTTCCCTCCGCGGCGCGCGCGGTCGGGCTGACGCTCTTCATCGGCGCCGGACTCGCACTGCTGGCACTTGGAGTCCTTCGCCCCTGGCTGCGACGGATGTCCCTCGCCGAAGTCGCCGCGCTGGCCGAGACGACTCACCCGGACCTCGGCGAACGCCTCACCTCGGCAGTCGAACTGGCAGATCCTGACCTCCCCGAGCGGGAGCGGGGCTCGGCCCTGATGCGGCAGCTTCTCGTCCGCCAGACCGTGACGCAGACCTCGGGGATCGACCTCGTCGGGGCCGCCGATTCCTGGCCCGCTCTCAGGCGGGTGGTCCTCGGCACTTGTGCGTTTGTCCTCCTGATGGCCCCCTGGGCGTTCTGGGGTTCCAGCTACTCGCTCCTGTGGGCCCGGTTCTTCTCGCCCTACGGCAATTTTGCCCGGGCGAGCAACCTGCTGCTCGAGGTCGAAAACGGAGACCGCGTCGTCCGCCGTGGCAGCGACGTCGAGCTGCTGGCGGTTCCGAAGTGGCTCAACGGCAAGGAGGAGACGCTCGACGAGGTTCGCCTCCAGTGGACCAACGACGCGAGCGAGTCCGATTCCCGGCAGATGATGTGGGACGCCGATCGGCAGGCCTACACGGCGACCCTGTCACACGTGTTTCATGGATTCCGCTTCGAAGTCTCTTCGGACGCGGCCCGGTCGCGGGAGTACCAGGTCCAGGTGGTGGAAGGCCCGGCTATCACGGCGATTGAGCTCGATATCCAGCCCCCCGCCTACACCGGGCTTCCGGCCCAGAAGGTCGACGGCGCGGTCGGCGACATCACCGTCTTCGAACGGTCACAGCTTCGGTTTGATCTCACGTTCAACAAGCCCCTCGTGAAAGGGGAGCTGCTGTGGCTCGATCCCGTTGTTTCGACTTCTGCTGCAGCCCCGCCTGTCGAGGCATCGGGAGAAGAGGCTCCGAAGACTCCCGCTCCTTCTCCCCCGCCCGCAGCCGTTGCGGCGACGGACCTCGATTCGCGTTTCGACGGGTGGAAGGTCCGCAGCACGCTGCCGATTGCGATCGATGCCTCCGGCACGAAGGCTTCGGTCTCGTTCACCGCAGAAAAGAGCGGCCGGTTCGCGCTGCGCGTGTTCGACCAGTTCCGTCTCGATAACCAGGACGAACCGCTCCGGCAGCTCGATGTCACGCCAGACCTCCCTCCGGCGATCGCGTTTGCGGACACCGTCGAAAGCCCGCAGGCACGGCCGGATGACGTGATCACGATCCCGGTCCTCGCGACGGACGATATTGCGATCCATGCCGTGGAACTGCACTACAGCGTCGTCGGAGGGCTGGAAGGGGTCGTTCCCGTCGATGCTGCCCTTCTGGGAGGCAAAGAGCTGGCTCATCCGTTCCGGTTCGACCTGAGGCCTCTGAAGCTCAGCGACGGGAGCGCCGTTGTCGTCCGGGCCCGCGTGGCTGACGAACGCCCTGTCCCCGGTCCTCAGGAGGCCTGGACGCAGGAACGGATCATCACGATCAAGAAGGACGCCCTCCCCTATGCCGCTGAGCAGGTCGCCGCCATCCGGAAGGAATGGAAGGCGATGCTCGAAGAGATTCAGAAGGACGTCCAGGACTCCCGGAAGGGGACGGAGCAGCTGCGCGAAGCGGCCGAGCAGGCCCGCAGCCAGCAGAAGCCGTTCGACCGTGAGGAGCAGCTGGCCAGGCAGGAGGAAATGACCCGCCAGGCGGCGCAAAAGGCCGAACAGCTCGCCGCGATGCTGGCGGACCACCCCCTCTTCGCCAACCTGACGAAGCCTCTGCAGGAGATCGCGCGTGACGACATTCAGAAGGCCGCGGACGAGACTGCGAAGGGAGCCGCCGCGCCGCTGAACCAGAAGGAGGCTCCGCTCAAGGAGGCCCGTGAAGAGCTCGACCAGGCGGATCGGAAGCTTGCCGATGTGGCGAAGAAGTTCGACGAGATCGCCAAACTCGAACAGGACCTGTTGCAGCTCGACCGGCTCGCCGGTCAGGCCGAGCGGCTGGCGGATGACGTCGCGAACCTCGAGCAGCAGCGTCAGGAGATGCAGGACCGCAAGCAGCAGGACCCGGCGAAGGCCGAGGAAAACCGCCGCGAGATGTCCAAAGAGATCCAGGAACTCAAAGAGGACCACGCCGATATCGAGAAGGCTCTCAAGGAGCTCATGGAAAAGCGGCCCGAGCTGATCGCCGCCGCTAAGGACAACTTC
>JAEYWB010000452.1 GCA_023429275.1 Planctomycetota bacterium | reverse complement strand
ACGACATCCCTGGAGAAGTGATCGCCTACGCCCGGCGGAGACTGTTCGAGGAGGGAGCGCTCGATGCCTGGACCACGCCGATCCAGATGAAGAAGGATCGGCCGGGAACGATGCTCTCGGTCCTGTGCGCGTTCGACGCCGCGCCGCGGATGGAGGAGATCCTGTTCCGGGAGACCGGGACGCTCGGCATCCGCCGGAGGACGGTCGAGCGAACGAAGCAGGCCCGGGCCCCGCATTCGTTGACGACCTCCTGGGGACCGATTGCCGGCAAGCTCTCGTGGCGGGGTGCGGGTGGCACCAGCGGGGTTGCGGAGTTCTCGCCGGAATACGAAGCGTGTGCAGAGATCGCCCGCCGGTTCGGGCTTCCGCTGCGGGAGGTCATGCTGGCGGCGCTGGAGAGCTATCGCCAGGCCCCGGTTCAGGGGATGCCGGTCGCGCAGGACTCCGATACGGAATCGGAGCCGCCAAGTGCCGAATCACAAGACCATGGGCACAGCCATGATCACTCGCATTCGCACGACCAGGGACACTCTCACGACCATGGCCATTCGCATGATCACCATCATCACGGCTGAAGGCGGGCGTGCGACCGCATCCTGTTCCCCAGAGCGGACCTTCCGGTCAGCGAGAGCGTCCGGTCTGGATCGCGGGCGAGTCCATCCCGGAGAGTGCCCCTCGACAGGAAGCTGTTTCAAAACCCTTTTGCCACAGAGAGCACAGAGGCCACAGAGCACTCTGTGTTCTCTGTGACCTATGTGGCAAACTTCCATCGCTGCCGAAGAACGGACACGTTGCGAGTCAGTTAGCGATTGGCCGAGAGGATCTCTCGAACAGCCGAAACCAGTTCCCCTTCCGGCACCGTCCGCTGCGTCGCCGACCTGAGGTCCTTCAGCGTGACGGTTCCGCTGGCGATCTCGTCCATGTGGACAATGACCGCGACGTGAAATCCGCGGCGGCTGGCATACTGGAACTGCTTGCCGAGCTTCTTGTCCTCCAGGTACAGCTCGGTCGCGATCCCTGCATCACGCAGCGTCTGCGCGAGGCGGGCGTACCGGCTCGTCTCTTCGGGGAGCGGGCGGGCGACGAGCACCGGCGCGACCGTGTCGCGATCAGCCCTGATTCGTCCCATCTGCAGAAGGCCGGAGAAGAGACGTGTCAGGCCGATCGAGATGCCGACTCCCGGGAGCTTCCGGTTCGTGAAGTGCCCGGCGAGATCGTCGTACCGGCCGCCTGAGCAGACGCTGCCGAGGTGCGGCGCATCGATGAGCGTCGTTTCGTAGACCGTCCCCGTGTAGTAGGAGAGACCACGGGCAATGCCGAGATCGATCGCAAACCGATCGTCGGTGAGGCCGAAGTTCCGGGCCAGAGCGACCGTCTCGGTCAGTTCCTTGACCCCTTGCGTCAGTTCATCACTGGCGAGCGTGTCGGCGCTCGCCTTGAGCATCGCCAGGGTCTCCTCGAGCGAGCCGCGGAACTGGAAGAACTCGAGGATCCGTTCCGTCTGTTCGCTCGCGGCGTGGCGTCCCGCCATCTCCTTGCGGAACTGGTCGACCCCCTGCTTTTCGATCTTGTCGATCGACCGCATCAGCCCGCCGACTTCGTTCGGGGCGATGCCGTTGGCCGCGAAGAAGCCCGACATGATCCGGCGGTTGTTGATCCGGATCCGGAAGTCGCCGATCGCGAGGTCCTGGAAAACGCGGTGAATCACCGCGGGGATCTCGGCGTCATAGTGCGGAGCGAGGGTTCCGTCGCCGATGATGTCGATGTCGCACTGATAGAACTGCCGGTACCGCCCCTGCGCCGCCTGCGGCCGCTCCCCCCGCCAGACCGGCTGCATCTGGTAACGGCGGAACGGAAAGGCGATCTCACCGGCCCGCTGGGCGACATACCTGGCGAGAGGGACCGTCAGGTCGAAGTGCAGCGAGAAGTCGCGCTCATCCGCTTCGCCCTCCTCGGCGTTGAGCCGGCCGAGCTGGTAGATCTCACGGGTCGTGTCGCCGCTCTGCTTGGCGGTGAGAATGGCGTTTCGCTCGACGGCTGGCGTCTCGATCGGCCGGAAGCCGAAGCGCTCGAAGCCGTTGCGGATGGCGTCGAACATCCCCTGCCAGGCAATCTGCTCCTGGGGCGACCACTCGGGGAAGCCCGGAATCGGTTCGAGTGCGGACTTGTCGATGATCTTTTCGTTCATTGTCTTCGTCGGACCAGCGGAGGAATCCGGCAGTGTAGTGCGGCTCTCCGAGCCGGAAAACGACACGGAGGTCGAAGCGGTCAGCAATCAGCAATCAGCTGTCAGCATGATGCAAAAGGCGGAATGCTGAATGCTGACCGCTCCGAACGTCGAAACTTCGAAGGACCACCATTGGACGAGGCGATGCAGAGAGACAGCGTTCACACCGATCGGTTCGCGCCGATGCGTCACCAATCAGCCGGCACGCGATAGGGGTCGGTTCCCAGTGTGGCTGCATTCGGTGTGGCGGCGATCGATGGGGAAGCGAACCGTGGCTTGAACCGGACGCTGGCGCGTGCCGGCTGTTTCTTCCGTCCCGTCCGTTCGTGGCGCGGAGTCCCGCGTTACGAAAGGGTTTCGTAGAACTCGATGTGCCGCTCGATCATGCGGGAGACGCTGAATTGCTCCGCCATTCTCGCGGCGCCCGCCTGGCCGAGTCGGGTGGCGAGCTCGGCGTCCTCCAGGAGCCGCTGCGTGAACTGAGCGTAGCCGATGCTGTCGCCGACGTTCATCCGGTAGCCGGTCTGGTCGTGGACGACGAGTTCCCGGTTCGGAGGGATGTCGCTGACGACGCATGGCTTCCCGCAGGCCATCGCCTCCATGAGGCTGTTCGACATCCCTTCGAAGTCGCTCGCGAGCCAGAAGAGGTCGGCATGATGGAGGAGCGACGCCGCGTCCTGCCGATGCCCCAGGAACTTCACGAACTTCGAGACCTCCACGTCCCTGGCGTACTGCTCGAGGTCAGCCCGATCGGGGCCATCGCCGACGAGGACGAACCGGAAATCGGACAGGCTCTGGCGAAGGAGCTGTGCTGACCAGAGGAGGTCCCGGATCCGCTTCTGTTTCGCCAGCCGGCCGACATACATCGCGACCTTCGCCTGGGGAGGAAAGCCGAGCTCTTTGAGGAACTCCTCCCGCGAGGTGGCTGGCCGCGGAGGGACACAGACCCCGTTGGGAATGACGACGATCCGACCGCGGTCGTAGCCCCGGTCGGCGTAGAAGTCAGCCACGCTCTGCGAGTTCGCGAGCATCCGGTCCGTTCGCCGCCAGAGACGCCGGTCGACCCAGTGCTGCCACCCGGACTTCCAGGAGTCGACACACCGCTCGCTGATGACGACTTTCGTCCGGCCACGTGGGGCGGCGAGCCGTGCCGCGGAGTTTGCGGCGAAGAGCCAGGAATGAACGATGTCGGGCTGTCGCTCCTGGAGCCACCTTTTCAGCTGCAGCACCGGAGTCAGATCGAATCGCCACCGTTTTCCGAGGACATGCACCGGGATACCGGCGTTCCGGAGATCGGCTTCCAGCGGCCCGGAGCGGGTCAGCGCGACGACCTCGACCTCAAACCGGTCCTTCGGAAGTCCGGCGGCGAGAAGCGCGAACTGCTTCTCGGCCCCGGAGCGGTCGAGGGTCGGGATGATGAGGGCGAGGCGGATCACTCCGCACCGACCCAGGCCCGGCGGCGTTCGAGCCGCGCGAGGAAGACCGACATGATCCGGTGGTAGAGCTCGTCCCGCAGGATCGAGTCTTCGACCCCCTGCTCGATGTTCGGGTTGTCGTTCACCTCAATGACGTAGAAGTTCCCGCCCGACTGCTTGACGTCCACACCGTACAGGCCGTCGCCGATCAGGTTGGCCGCCTTGAGGGCGACGCTCACCGCCTTGCGGGGGGCGAGCTCGACCGGCAGGGTCTCGTACTTGCCGTAGCGGCCGTTCCCCTGCTTGTCCTGCTGGATGATCTGCCAGTGGCCGGGGGCCATGAAGTACTTGCAGGCGAACAGCGGACGGCGATCGAGAATACCGATCCGCCAGTCGAAGTCGGTCGGGAGGAATTCCTGCGCGACGAGGAGCTCGGAGTCGTCGAAGAACTCGGGAAGCCGCTGCCGCAGTTCCTCCTCGGACTTGATCTTGATGACCCCCTGTGAGAAGGCGCTGTCGGGCTTCTTGAGGACGAGCGGGAAGCCGAGCTTGTCGATGACCTCGTCGACGTTGTCCTCGTGGAGGACGAGCGTCCTGGGAGTCGGGAGCTCGTGCCGCTCCATCAGCTCGGCGAGGAACACCTTGTTGGTGCAGCGGGCGATCGACTGCGGGTCGTCGATGACGACCAGTCCTTCGTTCGCCGCCGTCCGGGCGAAGCGGTAGGTGTGATCGTTGATCCCGGTCGTTTCGCGGATGAACAGGGCGTCGAACTCGAGGAGCCGGCCGTAGTCATCCTTCGAGATGACTTCGACTTCGATCCCCATGCTCGTGCCGACCTTGATGAACTTCTTGAGGGCCGCTTCATCCGACGGCGTGTCCTTCGCGGTTTCGTCCCACAGGATGGCGAGGTCGTAGCGGGTCCGGGCCTTTTTCGGCTTGGAGACCGCGCGACCCGAAAAGTGCTTGGCTGCCGCCTCAGCGACGAACGGGCGGTGCGACTCCGGCACGTCCTGTCCGCTGATCGCCTTCACGCTCCGGATCGACCACTTCTTGTTCCTGCCGAACTTCACGCGGATGAGGGGCGCGTGGAAGAGGTTGAAGAGCTGCATGGCGAGCCGGTCATACCGCTTCGCCATGTTCCGGCCGAAGTAGACGCTCAGCTCGAACTCGTCCGAATGCAGCGGGCCGAGGCTCTCCTGCACGAGATCGTCGAGGTCGTCGGAGACCACCCGGATGATCGACTGGGAGCGGATGTCCTGCAGCGTCTGGATGCTGGGGATCGGCTTATGGCCGCGGGCCTCCGCCAGCAGCGAGACGTAATAGCCCGTGCTCTGGTAGCTGTAGGAGCGGCAGAGGTTCAGAACCTTGGCCCCGCGGAGATCGCTGAATTCCGCCTGCGTCAGATAATCCCAGGCATCGACGATCTCGACCCCCGGAATCTCGAACGGCCAGTCCTTCGGGGAATTGGCGACGATCAACGTCGACATCGATCCATCCTTGCGCGGTAACTTGGCGGTTCCGGCGGCGTCTGTGGCAACAATCACGTTCCATTCCCTGGAGTCAGTCGGCCTGGAGAGTCGGCCTGTCGGGCTCACGCGGCTTCGATTCCGCGTCGCTTCCCGGCGGGGCGTCGTCTCTCGGACCGTTCGGCTGGATCACCAGCAGGTTGCTGTCGTAGGTGACGACTCCGAGCATGATTGCACACATCAGCCGGTCGAGGTCAACCTCATATCGTTGCTTCTGGGCCGCGAGCGGGTTCGGCTGCATCGGATCGGCCACCAGCACGCTTCGCTCGTGGGCGTCGTAGCCGCAAAGGACCACAAAGTGTCCCTGCGGCGTGCCGTTGACGTCATCGGCGCGCCCCTCGAGGCCGCACTCGCGCGGCTCATTGTACAGATAGGTGGCGCTGAGTCCCGCCAGAATGGGGACCGCCCGCTTCAGGTATTTCCTCAGAAGCGTGCCGGTCATGTCCTCCATCTTGAGGACGCCGCCGAGCCGCAGAAACTCGAGGTACGCCTGCGAGGCGAGCCGGAGCTTCGGGATATCCTTGGCCGCCATCTGGGCGCGAAGACGGTCGGCGATGGGAGGCCCGCCCGGCTGGAACCACGTCGGATCGAAGACGGTCAGGTTGTAGGTGTACAAAACGACAGAGTAGCCCCGCGTCAGGGCATGGCACCCGAGCAGAACCGCGAGGGTCCCCCCCTCTTCGAGAGCCGGGGTCTCGGAGATGATCTGCGGGAGGGGGATCCGGTCGCCGTAGTAGTTGTAGATGGCGTGCAGGCAGGTCGGACCGCAGGTGTTGTTGTCCGGCTGAGGCGCGATATCCAGATGCAAACGACTTTCCATGCCCGCAATGGTAGGGCGCGGTCTCCCCCGGCGAGAAGAGCGATCGGACGGATCGGCAGATTCCGCCGGTGTCGGAACTGCCAATCGACGGGCGCGGCCGCCGATTTTCCGCATTTTGCTGCTGAATTCCGTCGAGTGAATCCTTTAGAGTCAGCAAAAGCCTGTCTCGCCGCCGGTTCCGGCGGTGTACCGCGTCCCGCAATCCTTCCATCGAGCGGGGCACGACCATCACCAGCGCTACGACACTCCCCTCCTTGCACCCTCTGCCGGGTGTCGCGAGGAAACGATGCCTCACGTTTTGATCATCAGTCCGAATCGCCAGCGACGGCGGCTCTGGACCGAGTGGATGGCCGGTCTTCCGGAGACCGTCCTGCGACATGCCGCGTCCCTCGAGGAGGGCCTCGCAGGACCGGACGCTCCTCCGGATGTCATCGTCACCTCCCTGATTCACGGTCTCGACGGGGCCGGTCCGCTGGGAGAGGGGCTTGAGGCTCCGGGAGTCGTTTTCGTCGTTGACGACACGATACCGGCCGACCTTCTTCCCTCGCTCGAGTCTTCCGCCTCGACGAGTCGGCGTCCGCACCTGATCCGGGAGCAGGACGGAGCGTCGTCGCTGATCCAGGCGGTCGAGAGGGTGCTCGACCTTCGGCAGCGCCGCATGGAGAAGGCGATGATCGACGCGTGCTGCACGAATGTCGTCCTGGAGTACGAGATCGACAACGACAAAGCGCGCGTCACACCGCTGATCGATCTCCTGATGAAACGCTGCGACCAGTTCGACCTGTTCGATGAGCGTGACCGTGTCCGGACTCAGATCGCCCTCGAGGAGACGCTCCTCAACGCCATCATCCACGGCAACCTGGAGGTCGACTCGCGACTGCGGGAAGAGGCGGGAGACGAATTCGGCCAGATGATCGCTCTCCGGCAGTCGATTCCTCACTTTGCCGACCGCCGCGTCACCCTCCACTGCGAGCTGGACCGCCAGGGAGCATCGTTCACGATTCGGGATCAGGGCCCCGGCTTTGACGTCTCCAGGATCCGCGACTGCCGCGACGCCGACCGTCTGAGCGTCTCCAGCGGCCGCGGCCTCCTCCTGATCCGGTCATTCATGGACGAGGTGACGTACAACGCCACCGGGAACGAGGTGCAGCTCCGAAAGGGACGCTCCCCGTCGAAGATCGACGCAGCATGCGAAGCGGAATCGGGCCGCGCCGGCGCGACGTTCACCGCCGCCCGGTGAACGAGCCGCCAGGCTCCGGTCTCCAGCTGTCTGAACGGAACCCCGCGGGCCGTCAGCGATCCCCGGAGACGAACTCGACCTTCTTGCCGTCCGGTCCGATCTGAACGGTGTAGGTC
>JAEYWB010000765.1 GCA_023429275.1 Planctomycetota bacterium | reverse complement strand
CCCCCCGGGCCGACGGCCGCGCCCCCGCCGCCCCCGCCGAGGGTCTCTCCCATCTTCTGTGGCTGCGAATCCGAGACTCGGCCGCTGTCGTAGGTGAATCGCACGCCGGATTCGCCCGCGACGTCGCGAAACCGGATCGGCGGCCTCGATGGATCGAGCTTCGCCGGGACTCGATCGGCAGGAGAACCGGTCCCGTTCGTCGCCACGGAGCGTACCGGCCTCGGCCAGCGCGACAGGTCGACTTTCCACAGGGGAACAGCCTCCGGCAGTGTTCGCGGCGGGTTCGTCGAAATCGCCGCAGTCGTTCGCTGCTGAATCTCGCGTCCGATGGCGGAGCCGGGATCCCGCTGCGCAGCAAGCCGGGCCCAGGCGGCGGCTTCCCAGGGACGCCCGAGCCTCTCCGTCAGCAGGGCGGCTTCACGAGCCATGGACGCGGAATCCGGATCGGCGTGGATCCGGTCGACCAGAAACGCCAGCTCCTCGAGCCGGTCGGCCCGTTCCAGCAGACGCCTCGCTTCACCGGCGTCTCCGAGACTCTTCAGGAGGAGACCAAGCTGGTAGCAGGCCGGGCGATGGTTCGGGTCGAGCGAGACCGCCTCGGCGTAACAGCGGGCAGCCTCGCGCGGCCGTTCCTCGAGCTGCATCTTCCGGGCGAGAACCACCCAGACCTCCGGGTGAGAGATCTCCTCCGGGAGGCCGGCGAGCCACTCGTCCCATTCGGGGGACGAAGTGCTGAGGAGCAGGTGGCCAAGCCAGGCCCGCGCGTCGAGCTGATCGGGCCGGAACGCGACAATACGCCGCAGGACCGGCTCAGCTTCGGCGTACCGCTTGTCTCCAAGTGCGGCTCGGGCCTCTCCCAGTAGCGGGAGCGGGTTACCGGGATCCGCCTCCAGGCAACGGCGGACAAGCCCGGCGTCCTGAACAACCGGCTCACTGGCCCCGAGGAGTATCAGGTGGTCGACGACAAAGTTCCCGTACCGGATCGCCCGGCAGAGCAGTTCACTGGCCTCCCAGGTCCGCCCCTCGACGCCGAGAAGATGGGCGAGGAGCGTCTCAGCGCCGACCACTTCGCAATCGACGGCGACGCGAAGAAGCCTCTCGGCCAGGGCGGCATCTCCCAACTGGAGCGCCAGTTCTCCCGCCTTCCCCCAGACGACGCCTGCCCCCGCTGCCTCGGGGCGGGCCTCTATGGGAAAGCGCCGCAAGGCGCTCATCGCCTCGACCGGACGTTGCCGCGACATCGCGGCCCCGGCGACGATCAGCAGTGCCTCTGGAGAATCGGCCCTCTGTTCCAGCGCTTCCCTGGCGAGCCGGTCGGCATCGTCGATACGTCCTTCGTCCCACGCCTTCAAGGCTGCCTCCCCTGAAAGCTCTTCAAGAGGAGAACGGACGAGTCTCCGCAGCCCCCAGCCGGCGATCAGGAGAATTGACGCCAGAACAGCGAGCCGCAGCGCATTCCGCAAGGGGACTCTCCCGGGCGAGCGCCCCGACGAGCTGGGCGAACGAATGACCATCCAGGCCGAGTACCGACGGAGAAGGCCGGTACGGTCACGCACTGAGCGCCTTGTGAACACTCGGATCAGCCACGTTCAAAAGCCTGAACGGGCAGGCCGTCACTTCTTCGGAGGCTGGAGGGTGAAGTCGACACCCGTCTCCGCCTCTTTGACCTCTTTCTTCAGAGTCGTCCTGGTGTTGTAGATGTCCGGAACCGAATCCTTGCCGCTGGGGAGCGGCGGTGTGTCGGAGGTCTGGACCTCGGGACTCTTGCGGTTCGACGTGATCCGCACCAGCTTGGGGCCGGTCTGAACGTAGACCTGGTACTCCCCCTTCTCGACCGGGGCACTCGCCGGAGCGCCTTTGCCATCCTCGGGGTCGAACACGATCGTCGCGTCCTCGAGCGGCTTCGCGCCGAACATCACTTTTCCGCTGAGCTGCACGGTTGGGCGGGATGGCGCGCTCCCCCCTCCGCACCCGGAGGAAAGCGTGAGGGCTATTCCCAAAGCAAGAAACCGCCGCATAAGTTGAGCACTCACGTTCAGGGTGGTGAAACAACAGGTGTGCGAGCCGGCGATCGGTGACACCGCCTGCCGGCTCCTGCCTCGTGCCGGTTCGATTCAGAACGTCCCGACGACATCCTTGCCGCGCGTCGTCGAGAGAGCTCGCCAGACGCCCGTGTCGATGTTGTTGCCGAAGAACTGCACCGAGCCGTCGCACATCACCGAGTTCACCCCCCCGGTATGCTTGCTGCGGGCGGTGAAGATCTGGTCGTTGATGCCGACGTCGGTGCAGCCATAGATCCCGTTGAGGTTGGCCACTGCCGGGCAGACACTCGACAGCTCATTCACCAGGGCATTCGGGGGATTGCGCCCCATGGCGGCACCGGCCCGGCCGAGGGGGTCGGCGATCGAGCCGTTGTAGCCGGTCCCGATCGTCGTCTGAACCTCCATGAACAAAAGCGTGTTCGACGGGCCGTCTTCAATGTCCCGAAACTGGACCGTCCGGCCGGGACCGAACGGTGCTCCCCAGAAGGTGTCGGTCGCGGCCGTACTGAGATTCCCCTGGATAAAGTTCGTATTCCCCCAGTTCGGCTGATAGTTCGTGCGGACCCGCTGCCAACCGGAGTTGACTTCGTTCGGCTTGTTCCCGTCCGACGGGCAACCGTACACCGGGATGAGGGCGATCTTGGCTTTCCAGTTTCCGTCCCAGGGGGGGCCGGGATTAACACCTTGATTGCACCCGATCGGCGCGCCGTTGTTGAGCCCGTTATAGAGCCCAGGCTGATCGATATAGGGGAAGATCGACGTGTACCAGTTCGTATCATGCCACCAGTCGCCGCACGGCCGCGCCTGCGCTCCCCCCAGCGTGACGTTGGTGAGCTTTCCCAGCGGGAAGCAGCCAAACGTCTCGTTGTAGTTGTGGATCGCCACCCCGATCTGCTTGAGGTTATTCTTGCACTGGCTATTGCGGGCTGCTTCTCGAGCCTGCTGGACGGCGGGAAGGAGAATCGCGACCAGGACCGCAATAATCGCGATCACGACAAGCAGTTCGATCAGCGTAAACGCGTCTCGTCGTCTGCGGGTGAGCATGGTTGTCTCCAGATGGCCAACATCAGAAAGGAGTCAAGAAATGAAGCAGGCCGGCTGGGAGGGCCGACAGAACTGCGACGAATACGGCCCACTCACCCGGGCGAGTCATCGCCGGGCGGGCTTGAGGCCGATAAAAGCGGTTTTATATTGGCACCGCGGGAAAGCGACACGCTGCGTCGCGGGCCGTTCAGAGTCTGCTGAGCAGTCACCTCCCGTTCTAATCGACTCGGGGCGGCATGACCTGAAAACTCAAACTCCGGCAGTCATCTTCTGATGTTCTATTTAAGTCTGCTGATCAGCCTGAACAATGAGTAAATGAGCAAAAGAGATAAGCAATTGCGCAGCGCGACAAAAGTGGGCGAATGTGCGCACGGGACAACGTTCGGACTCGTTCATTTCGACGCGCGTACTGCAGCGACGGGGGCCGAAGAGAGCGACGCTGCTGGAGATAAAAGGACTCCGTCAAACGACAGAGAAGGCGACGGCGTCGGGCAGTGATGCGTCGTCGAGGGGACCTTCCCCTATTGCGCCGCGGATCTGGCGGGACGCCCCGTGAACAGCGTCTGGAGGGCGCTGACAGTCTGCTCCACCAGTTCCTGACCACCCTCGGGACCGATCACATTGCTCTGGACCACCGCGCTGTAGGACCCGCCCCGCACGGCCCGCGCCGTCGCGAGGTAGCTTCCCGGACCAGCCAGCTGGATCACGAACGTCTGGAGGGCCGGGCTCCGCGACTTGATCTGCACCCCGAAATCGGTGAACAGCTCGAAATCGTTCGTCGCGATCGCCACATCCCCCAGCCGCAGGGCGTGCAGCTCCATCTGGTATGGAGGAAGCGGCGCGTCGCGCTGTTGCTCGTACCGGTCGACGGCGCGCTGATTCCAGTTCATCAGCGTCTTCTGCTTCGGGTCGTTCGCAAGCTCTGCGACCTTCTTTTTGGCCTCTTCGTACTCCTTCTCGGTCACCTGCCGCCGGGGAAGTTCGATCGTCTTCACCATGTGAGTCAGAGGGACGTCGGTCCGGATGTCGCGTTCCGCGCCGGCGAGGGCCTCCTCCCAGGCGGCGACGATCCGGCGGGCGAGCTCTTCCAGCCGGGTGATCCCGCGGAGTTTTCGCATCCGCTCTTCGGCCTCCTTGCGGTACATCAGATGCGGCGACTGATCCCCCGCCGCTCCCGTCCACGCGAGAACATGCAGGCCCTCGCCATGCTTCTTGCGAAGGCTCTCGCGGACCTCGTGCCAGAAGTCGGCACTCACGACGGAGAGCCCCTCGACCTCCTGGGCGGGGCAGGCGATGTTCACCGCCGTCGCCAGAAGCCGCTTTTCGCTGTCCCAGAAGAAGAGGACCTCGACGCCGTCGTCTTCATGCCCCTCCAGGCCGCGGAACGACGGACCGTCGGTCTTGCCGTACATCACCGCATCGCCATTGGCGTAGAGCGCCCGGCGGTTCTGGGCGACGACGGCGTGTCCGAGGCCCCAGCCGGCGCTCGCGGGCTTACGCCCCGCCCAGGCCTGGGCGGCGGCCTCCACGATGCGGTCGGCGGCGAACTCGACGTACGCCTTCGGCCGCATGACGTCACCGTCGATCCCTTCGTACTTCCCCTCCTGCGTGACCGGACCGGTGTGGGTGTGGGTCGCGCTCAGGATGAGCTTGTGGGCCGGGAAGTCCGGAAGCCGCTCCTTCATCCGCCCGCGGACCGCCTCCGACAGCTCCTTCCGGATGGCAACCAGGTCGCACGACACGAGGATCGCCTCATCCTGGGACTTTTCGCCGTCGCGCGATTCCAGCGCGAGCGCGGTCGCCATGCAGGGGCTCTGCACCTGCCGGGCGATGCGGGTCCGCATCTGGCCATCGAGAGCGATCGGCTGATCGGGGGTAATGCTGACCGTCGCCGCGCCGACCGACAGCTCGGCCCCGTCGACTCCCCTCATCAGCCCCAGGACGACTGCAGCCACTGCAACAGCACTGCTCACCACCGATGAACGGATTCTCATCGAAGCACCTCGTCTGGTCTGATCTTGTTCCGGGCGGGAGAGTCGCGGCGGCGAGGTTTACGGGGCTTCCGCCGCGCTGTCGCTCCCGATGTCGAGCTTCGTCCACTTGCGGCTGGAGAGCTTCTTGAGAGCCTCGTCCGTCACCGCGCCGTTCTCTTTCAAAGTGAGCGACGTGAGCCCCTTCATCGCGAGGAGCTTGTCGATCGCGGCATCCGTGATCCCGGTCGTCCGGATCGTCAGCTCCTTGAGACTCGGAAGCGACGCGATGACGTCGATCGTCGCGTCGGTCATCTGGGGAACCGTCCAGATGTCGAGAAGCTCGAGCGACTTGAGATTCGCCAGGTGGGCGAGCCCCGAGTCGCTGACCGACGCGAGTTCGTGCAGGTAGAGCCGACGGAGCTTCGGCAGGTCGTCGAAGACCTCCATCGCCCGGTCATCGACGTTCGGCAGATCGCGGAGCGTCAGCCGCGTCAGCCCCATCCCCTTGAGAGCGAGAACCCCTTCCGACCCGAATCCCTGACAGCGGAAGAGTTCGAGCTGCGTCAGCTTGCCGAGCTTGGCGAGGTGCTGACCGGACTGATCAGTGATCGCGAAGTCCTGAATGAGGAGCGAATCGAGTGTCTGGTTCTTCGCGAGCGATTCCATTCCGCTGTCGGTGACGGCGGTGCTGCGATGCTTGAAGCCGACGAGCTTCGGCAGGTCGCCGACGATCTCGAGAGCCATGTCCCCGGCTTCCATGTTGCCGCGGAGGTCGAGGGCGCGGAGATTCTGAAGATTCGCGAGCCGCTGCGCACCAATGTCATCGACCCGGTTCTGTACGAGAGTCAGCCGCTCGAGGCTGGTCATCTCGCTCAGGATCTTGACGACCCCCTTGGTCATGTTCGTGTTCGATGACAGGTCCAGCTCGGTCAGCTTCGGGAACGACTTGACGATCGTCGTCACGGCGTCGTCGCCGATGACCGTGTTCGTCAGGGCGAGGCTCGTCAGGTCCTTGAGCCCCGTCAGCGTTCCGACCATCGCGTCATTGAGAGCGCGGCAGTTGATGATGTGAAGCTTCTTGAGGTCGGTCAGCTTTCCGAACAGCGCGACGTCCTCGGCCGTCACGTTGGAGCCGTCCTGGATGACGATCTCGGTCAGGAGGTCTCCCTCCTTCGGGGTCGCAACGCTCCGCGAGCCCAGCGCGGCGATCCGCGCCCGGGCCGCCTTGACGTCCTCGGCCTTGGCAGTCGCTGCCGGGGCGGCAGGAGCCGTCGGAGCGGCGGGCCCCCCGGTCGTCGGAGCGGTGGGGGCTGGAGCAGGAGGCTTCGTGCAGCCGGTGACGCAGAACAGTCCGAGAGCCATCCCGACAACGACGCGCCGATCCCCGAGCAACCGCACCATAA
>JAEYWB010000756.1 GCA_023429275.1 Planctomycetota bacterium | reverse complement strand
GTCGAGCCCCATCCCGTCGGGACCGAGTTGATCCCCAACGGCCTCCCGGTCTTCACGCTCAACTACCAGAACGACGATGACGGCCGCCGCGAGCTCGGAGCGGACTCACGCCTGACATTCACCGCCCCCCGCGACGGAGAGTACCTGGTCCGGGTGAGGGACGTCCGCGGCTTCCAGGGCGATCAGTACAAGTACACGCTCACGGTCCGTCCGCGACGTCCCGATTTCAAGGTGATCGTCCACGGTGGCAACGCGACGGTCTCCGCGGGGAGTGCAAAGGAGTTTCGCGTCGAGGCGAAGCGGTCGGACGGATTCGACGGCCCGATCCAGGTCGAGCTCTCGGGGCTTCCTGCCGGCTTCACCGCCACATCTCCCATCACGATCGAATCGGGCCAGAACAACGCCCTCGGCGTCCTCATGGCTGCACCCGACGCAGCAGCTCCTCCCGGGATCACCGGCAAGGGGGTCACCGTGACCGCCTCCGCCGAGATCAATGGCCAGAAGGTGACGCACGACGCCGGCACGCTTGGCGAGATCAAGCTCAATCCCAAGCCGAAGGTCCTGCTGACGATCGTCCCGGCCGAAGGGGGGCAGAAGCCGCTCGCGAGTGAGCCCGGCAAGCCGCTCGAGTTCGAGCTGAAGCCGGGGGAGACGATCACCCTCAAGGTCGTCGCTCAGCGGGACGGGTACAACGGCAACATTCCGTTCGGGAACGAGGACAGCGGCCGAAACCTGCCGCACGGCGTGATCGTCGACAATATCGGCCTCAACGGGCTGCTGATGGTCGAGAACACGAGCGAGCGGGAGTTCTTCCTCACCGCGGCGAAGTGGGTCCCGGACCAGTCGCGGCTCGTTCACCTGCGAACGACCGTCGAAGGCGAACAGGCGACCGCGCCGATCCTGCTGCATATCCGCCGGCCCAGGAGCGTTGCCGGGAAGTGAGGAAGCGGAGGCCGAGCCGGGAATAATCGCAACGGATATCCGGTCAATCGAGCATGGAATTGCTCTACCGGATCCTGGCTGACGTCGTCGTCACGGCCCATGTGGCGTACGTCGCGTTCGTCGTCCTCGGGCTCGTGGCGATCTGGTACGGAATCCTCCGGAAACGGGAGTGGGCTCGCTCCCGCGGGCTCCGCTATACGCACCTCGCGATGATCCTGATCGTCGTCACTGAGGCCTGGATCGGGATGACCTGCCCGCTGACGATCTGGGAACAATGGCTCCGGACCCGGGCGGGGCAGGCGGCTTACCACGGAGACTTCATCGCCAACTGGCTGCACGAACTGCTCTTTCTCGACGCGTCCCCCTGGGTATTTACGGTCATCTACACCGCGTTCGGGCTCCTTGTCCTGGCAACCTTCTTCGTCGCGCCTCCGCGGCCCCGGGTGAAAGTTCCACCGGCTGCCTGATCGCCGGCAAACACAACGCCGGCCTGCTTGCGACCGGACCCGCTCCGCTGGATACTTCGGACGCGGTGTTGCTGCCAATTTGTGTTGCTGGCCAGGGAGTCCGGAGTCATGTCGCGCGTCGCTCGCCTTTCCATCCTCTCGTTGCTCGCCGCACTGGCGGTCGGGGTCGGAGTCCTGTCCGCACAGCAGCCGAGGAAGCTGAGTGCCACGCAGCTTCGGACACTCGACACCCAGGCCGACAAGGCCAAGGTCGAATACCTCAAGTCGCTGGTCGACCTCGCCAAGAGCTACGAGGACGCCGGCCTGACCGAGAAGTCCCGCGAGATGCTGCAGCAGATCCTGGCGGTCAATCCCGACGATGCCGCCGTCAAGAAGAAGATCAAGGAGATCGACGAGTCGGTCTTTCAGAAGAATGAGTACGAATTCAAGTTCGATACGAGCAAGCCGTGGACCAACGCCGGCATCCAGCTCTCGAAGGATCAGCCGATCCGGATTACGGCCGAGGGGGACTACAAGGTCTACGTCAGCGAGACCCTCGGGCCCGAAGGTTACTCGAACGATGACCCGACGAAAGACCTCGTCTCCGGCATCCCCATGGGGGCCCTGATCGCCGCAATGGCCCCTCCGACCCGTGAAGGGGCCTCGGGGGGGGCCGGGCGGCCGAACCGGGGCGGCGGGAACGCACAGCGGGAAGACGAGGTCAAGCCGTTCAACGTGGGGAAGTCTCTCGAGTTCACTCCCAAGTCGGATGGGCCGATCTTCTTCAAGGTGAACGTCCCTCCCGTCAGCAAGGCGACCGGGATCATCCGGATCACGATCCGCGGTCACTTCAAGCCGCTGGCCGGCGGGCGGTAGCCGGAGTCGCGGAGTCGGTTCGAACGCGGCGAGTTCTCGCCGTATCGCGGAGGCGGAATGGCGCGGAAGAAGACGACCCTTGCCAGTGGAAAGTTCCTGCGGCTGACCCAGGCCGGACCTTGGGAGTACGTCGAGCGGGTCAAGGCCTCGGGAGTGGTGGCGATCGTCGCCGTCACGCCGCAGCAGGAGCTTGTCCTGACGGAGCAGTTTCGCCCGGCGGTCCAGGCCAGCGTGATCGACCTTCCCGCCGGACTCGCAGGGGACATCGAAGGGGCCGAGACGGAAGAGCTCGTCGAGGCGGCCCGGCGCGAACTCGAGGAGGAGACCGGTTACACGGCTCCCTCCCTGAGCCGTCTGTTCCGCTGCCCCTCCTCCCCGGGGCTGACGAGCGAGATGGTCGACTATTTCCTTGGCTACGGCGTCGAGAAGACCGCCGTCGGGGGAGGGGCGGGGGGAGAGAAGATCGATCCGCACGCCATCCCGCTTGCGGTCCTCCGGGAGTGGCTCGGCCGACGCGCCGCCGAGGAGAAGACGCTGGTCGATCCCAAGGTCTATGTGGCGCTTGCCGTCCTGCGGGCCTGACGCGGTGCCGTTGGACCGGCCGAAAGCCCCTCGTTCGCCGGGCAGGTGAGGGAGGTCGCGACCACGTCCCATACTCAGGCCACGCCCCGCCGCTATAATCCTCTGCCGGCTAGACCGAGCGTTCGAAGCGGTTCTGCGACTTGTGACATAACTCTTTTAACAATGCCAACCTACGACTATCGCTGCAAGAAGTGCGGGCACACCTGGGAAGAGTTCCAGTCGATCAAGGCGCCCCCGTCGAAGAAGTGTCCCGACTGCAAGAAGCTCGGCGCGGAGCGGCAGATCAGCGCCGGCGCGGGGATCCTGTTCAAGGGATCTGGTTTCTACCTGACGGACTACCGCAGCGACTCCTACAAGAAGGCGGCCGCCGCGGACAGCAGTTCGGGCGGCGGCTCGTCAAAGTCGGAAGGCGGGAGTTCCGGAAAGTCCGAGTCGAGCTCGTCCAGGGAGAGTTCGAAGCCTGCATCGAAGTCCAAGGAATAACTCGTCGCAATGCCTCGGCATCGGCCATCAGCCGGCACGCGCTTCCGTCCGGTTCCTGGCCGGAACCAACGTCTGACGCCCGCGGCCTCCCCCCAAACGGACGGCTCGACACAGCAGTGCCGAACCCCCGAGGGGATCACGATGTGCCCTGATCGCGATCGGATGACTAATTGCCGGCGCCGGCAGCCAGTTTCAGGGCGGCGCTGATCTTCGTGTCGAGATCGCCGGTGAGTTGATCGAACTTCGGAATGTCGACCGCGTTGTTCCCCTGTTCGTGCTTTCGGAACAGGAACAGGTAGGTGACATTCTGCGGTCGCCACCGATGGAAGTAGAGCTCGTTCTTCCAGACGATCTCCCGTCGAAGCTTCTCGATTGCCCCGTCGGCACTGTCCGGCAGACTCGAACGGCTCGCGAGCGCCGGAGACGGAAGCTCGATTGGTTTCGCACCGGGGCAGAGGGCTGTTCGCAACTGCTCCGCGGTCGCCCAGTAACCCCACGCGTCGAGATGCTGACCGTTGTCGGTCGTCGGCTCCGGCTTCCCGTCAGGCCCCGAGACCGTGAGCGGAGGACGCTGGAGCGCCACATAGGTGCCTCCGCGTTCCGCCGCCAGCGCCGAGACCTCGGCCGCGTAGGCCTTGACGTTCTCGTTGTAGGGGGCCGGATCGGGATACGAGCCGCCAAGCTTCTCGATCGGCAGGGGACCAAGGAACACGAGCCGCGCACCGGTCGGCTTGAGATCGTCGAGCAGCTTGCGGTACTGCTGGGCGAATGCCGCCTTGCCGGCCTCCCCTGCGAAGGCCTCGTTCCCGCCGTAGCCGAGGATCAGAACAGTCGGCTTCAGTTCGCGAACGAGTTCGATCGTCCGCTGATAGCCCGCCTGCGGCTGGTCGAAGATTCCCCGCGACTCGCACCAGACGGTGTCGCCGCTCCAGCCGAGGTTGCGGAACGTCACCTTCCGGTCGGGATGAGCGAGCGTCAGCGCGAGTTCCCAGTAGCCGCTCGCCTGCTCGCGTTCGACGAGCGTATTGCCGAGGAAGACGACCCGGTCGCCATCGCGGAACTCGAACCTGGCCTCTTCCG
>JAEYWB010000192.1 GCA_023429275.1 Planctomycetota bacterium | reverse complement strand
GCACCCGGATCCGGGTTCCGACGACCCCGGGGGGCCGGGTTTCGAATTCCGCCGAAGCGATGGGGGGAATCGGTCCGTACCCGCGGAAATCGAGCCAGTTCGACAGATCCAGCATCCGCTCGGCGATCACCTCGGGAGGGTGCGGCAGAGTCTCCTCGCATCGAAACGTGATCGGTTTCATCGCGGGCCGAAGCCTTCCGTCGCTCACGACGAGAGAGGAGATGTGCGGATGTGTCATCGCCCCTTTCCCGTCTCACTTCCGTGCGCGGAATCCGGCGGGTGATCACCGCATTGCGGCAACAGTAGCAGGCGGCACTCCTCCCCAGGAATCCGTCCGCCCGGCGAGCCGGCCGGACATGCGTTCACCTTTAATGCAAATGCAATTGATGCGCACTTCAGGGGGGAGGGACCGCCCACTACACTTCCCGGGTCTTTGAGTCCTGTCGAAACCACGGAACGCCTGATGTCGCTTCTGCTGGAAAACGTCACGAAGAGCTACCGCCAGCCTGACGGCGGGACGCTCCCCGTCCTCAACATCCGTCGGTTCGAGATGAAGGCGGGCGAGCAGGTCGCCCTCGTCGGCTCGAGCGGAGGGGGGAAGACGACGCTCCTGAACGTCATCTCCGGGATCACGCGTGCCGATGGCGGCACCATCCGCGTCGATGGCACCAACATCGCCGCGCTTCCGGAGGCGGTCCGCGACCGGTTTCGGGCGGAGAAGATCGGGATCGTCTTCCAGACGTTCCATCTGCTGCCCGCCCTGTCGGCTCTCGAGAACGTGCTGCTCGGAATGGCGTTCTCCGGGAAGGCGGACAGGCAGTACGCCCTGGCGCTCCTGGACCGCGTCGGCCTCGGCAAGCGGTCGGGGCATCTCCCCCGACAGCTGTCGGTCGGCGAACAGCAGCGTGTCGCAGTCGCCCGGGCTCTCGCGAACCGGCCGCGGCTGATGCTTGCGGACGAGCCGACCGCAAGCGTCGACACCGCCAATCAGGCCAACATCCTCGGCCTCATCCGCGATGCCTGCCGCGAGGGGAACGTCTCCCTGTTCCTTGTGACGCACTCGCCGGAGGTCGCGTCGCAGTTCGAACGGGTCGAGAAGCTCAGTGAGTTCAATCAGCCGGGAGCCGCCACATGAACACCGTGACGATCGCCCTCAAGAGCATCCGCCTGCGGTTGCTGTCGTCGTCCCTCACCGCCCTCAGCGTCGCGCTCGGCGTCGCGCTGATGATCGCGGTCCTGGTCCTCAACAGCACCCTGTCGGGGTTCTTCAGCCAGAGAAGTACGGGGTTTGACTTCGTCATCGGGCCGAAGGGGAGCGAGACGCAGCTCGTCCTCAGCACGGTCTACCGGATCGAGAAGCCGATCGAGAACCTGCCGTGGCGGTACTTCCTCGAATGGAAGAACAACCCGCAGGTCGAAGTCGCGATCCCGGTCAACATCGGGGACACGACGGAGGGGGGATTCCCCATCGTCGGCACGACGATCGAGTACTTTCAGATTCCCTACGGCTACACCGGAGCGAGAGAGGAACCTTTCCGTCTGACGGGGGAACTCCCCGGCGGTATGTGGGACTCGGTGATCGGGGCGGATGTCGCTAAGAAGAACGGCTGGGGGATCGGATCAAAGTTCCAGATGATCCACAGTGGCGTCGAGGGGCACACCCACAACGAGAAGTTCACGGTCCGCGGAATCCTCGGCAAGACCGGCACGCCCAATGACCGGACGGTGTTCGTCAACATCGACGGCTTCAACTACTTCGACGACCACCAGAAGCCGATCCTCGAGGCGATCGAGCGGGAATCGAAGTTCTTCCAGGAGCCGATGGCCGAACTCGAGGCGAAGTATGCGAAGCAGATCGCAGCGGCCCGCCGGGCGAAAGAGAGAGGGGGGCACGTTCACAGCCACGACGCCCCGCTCGACATTCAAAAGGAAGTCAGCGCGATCTTCATCGTCGCCAAGGAAGACCCGGACCTCCCCAATATTGCCCGCCAGCTCTTCGTGTCGAACACGGTCGCGGAGCTGAAGGAAGGGATGCAGGCCCAGGGGGTCGTCCCGACCGGGGTGATGCGGCGGATCATGGACAACCTCGTCGGCAATGTCCGCCTCGCTCTCGTGATCCTGACAGGGATGATCATCCTCGTCTCGGGGATCGGGATCTTCGTGAGCATCTACAACTCGATGTCCGAACGGCGCCGCGAGATCGCGATCATGCGGGCCCTCGGCGCTCGGCGCGGCACGGTCCTCCGGATCATCCTCGCGGAGGCAATCCTGCTCTGCGTGGGAGGCTTCGCCGCGGGGCTCCTGCTGGGCCATGCGGCGATCGCTCTCGGAGCGCCGCTGATCGAAGCCCGCAGCGGACTGGTCCTTGAGCGGTTCGCGTTCGATCCGCTGGAGCTCACCGTCTTCCCGGCGATTCTCGTCCTGGCAACCCTCGTCGGGATCGTCCCGGCACTCACCGCCTACCGAACCGACGTCGCCGACGCGCTGGCCCATTGACCAGATCGCCCTGACCAGATC
>JAEYWB010000070.1 GCA_023429275.1 Planctomycetota bacterium | reverse complement strand
ATCACCTAGCACCTAACACCTAGTACCTCCTCCTCCCCATGCCTCGCCGCGTCCTCTTCGTCGCCTATCTCTTCCCGCCCGTTGGCGGCGTGGGGGTCCACCGGGTGACGAAGTTCGTCAAGTACCTGCCGCAGTTCGGGTGGGAATCGTCGGTCCTCACGGTCTCGAACCCTTCGGTTCCCCTCCTCGACGACAGCCTGCTGCGGGACATTCCCCCCTCGACGATCATCCGCAAGGCGCGGACCCTCGAGCCGGGATACGCCCTGAAGAACGCCGTCTCCGCGAGCGGCAGGAGCGGCGTCACTTCGGCCTCCCGCTTCTCGCCACGCGGGCTGATCTCGGGGCTCAAAGGGGTCGCCAAGTCCGTGGCCCGCACGGCCGGCAACACGCTGCTCCAGCCCGATTCGCAGATCCTCTGGCGGTGGAATGCCCTTCGGGAAGGGATGGCCCTGCTGAGGGACGTCCCTCACGACGCGATCATCGCGACCGGTCCGCCGTTCTCGTCGTTCCTGGTCGGCCAGACGCTCGCCCGGCAGACGGGGCTTCCGCTGCTGCTCGACTACCGTGACGAGTGGGATATCAGCAATGCCTACTGGGAGAACAAGAAGCAGGGGCGGATCGCCAACTGGATCCAGAAGACGATGCAGCGGTCGGTCCTTCGGGTCGCCAGTCATGTTGTCGCAACGACCCCGGCCAGCACCGCGGCGGTCGAGGCGATCGCGCGGGAGGCGGGGCACCCGGTGCCGGCGACCTGCCTCTACAACGGATTCGATCCCGATGACTTCGCGGGACACGCCGGGACGGCGAGGAAGAAGGACTACGGCCACGGAGTCGACAGGTTCCGGCTGTCGTTCATCGGGACGCTCTGGAACCTGAACTCCATCGAGCCGCTGATCCGGGCGATCGAGTCGCTGGCGGCCGAGCACCCGATCCTGCTGGAGCACCTGGAACTCGTCCTCGCGGGGCGCCGGACGGCCGACCAGGAGGCGTTCGTCGATCGACTGAACGGCCTGCCGTGTGCCGTGACGCGGCTGCCGTTCGTGTCGCACTCGGAGGCGGTCGAGATGATGCGATCGTCCGACTCGCTCCTGATGCTGAACTCCGATGTGCCGCACGCGCACCGGATCATCAACGCCAAGACGTTCGAGTACATGGCGGCCCGCCGGCCGTCGTTCGTCGTCGCCCCCGCCGGGGACGTGTGGGACATCCTCCGGGACCTGCCCGGGACGGTGCTGTGCGAGCCCTCCCGGATTGACGACATCGCACGGAAGCTCGCTCTGGCGATCGAGCAGCACCGCTTCGGCGTCACGTACGACGACGCCCTCTGGCCGATCGAACGCTTCGAACGCCGCTCGCTGGCGGGGGAACTCGCGGGACTGCTCGACCGGATGACGGCGGCAGGCGACGCGCCATCGAGATCGCCCCGGCCTGAAGCCGCCATGGCCTGAAGGGCAGGGGGGGCCGCCCGGCTGGTTGATCGGGACCGACCGCCTGGCCGCGACGGTGGCGGAACGGAGTTCGAGCACGGCCCCGCACAGCGGGGCGCGGGCGAGGGACGCCGCGCCAAACGCTTTGTCAGGCTTCAACAGGGATTGTTCGATCGCAAGGCACCCTCCATAATCGCCCGGGTCAATCCCGAATCACCCCCGGAAGGAGTCGCACCATGCCCGTTTATTCCGATAACGCCGAGTCGATCGGCCGGACACCTCTCGTCAAGATCAACCGCCTGACGAAGGGGCTCAAGGGGACGGTGCTCGCCAAGATCGAAGGCCGCAATCCCGCGTACAGCGTCAAGTGCCGGATCGGCGCCGCGATGATCTGGGATGCCGAGAAGACCGGCAAGCTGAAGCCCGGCATGCAGGTGGTCGAGCCGACGAGCGGCAACACCGGCATCGCCCTCGCCTTCGTCTGTGCGGCCAAGGGCTACCCGCTTACGCTCACGATGCCCGACACCATGTCGATCGAGCGGCGGATGCTTCTCAAGGCGCTCGGCGCGAACCTCGTCCTCACGCCTGGAGCCGACGGGATGTTCGGCGCGATCGCCAAGGCGGAGGAGATCGCTTCGGACCCGAACTTCTACATGCCGCAGCAGTTCAAGAACCCCGCCAACCCGGCGATCCACGTCAAGACGACCGGCCCGGAGATCTGGGACGACACGAACGGCAACGTCGACATCTTCGTGGCCGGTGTCGGGACGGGCGGAACGATCACCGGCGTGTCGCGGTACTTCAAGGAAGTCCGCGGCAAGAAGATCAAGTCGATCGCCGTCGAGCCGGCCGGCAGCCCGGTGCTGTCGGGAGGCCAGCGGGGCAAGCATAAGATCCAGGGGCTCGGCGCCGGGTTCGTCCCGGAGATCCTCGACATGAGCCTCGTTGACGAAGTGATCCAGGTCACCGACGAGGAGTCGCTCGAAATGGCCCCGCGGATCGCGAGGGAAGAGGGGATCCTCTCCGGCATCAGCTGCGGCGCCGCGATGGCCGCCGCCCTCAAGGTCGCCGCCCGCCCCGAGAGCGAAGGGAAGACGATCGTCGTCGTCCTCCCCGACTCCGGCGAACGGTACCTCTCGACGCCGATGTTCGACTTCGCGAGGAGCTAGCTATCAGCTATCAGCTATCAGCAGTCAGCGATGAGCTTTCAGCCAACTGATGAAGCAAAAGCGGCGCCGGATTTGCGTAGCCCCGCTCATTTTTATGACCCCCAAAAA
>JAEYWB010000068.1 GCA_023429275.1 Planctomycetota bacterium | reverse complement strand
TATGTGTATATGAGACAGTTCGACAGGTCATGCTAACGCCGGCTCGGCGATTCCGTTCGGGCCGACGGCGTACGGCAGCCAGAGGAGTGTGACACCGTCAACCATCGTGTCGGACTTCCGCGGTTTCAGTTCGATCGTCGTGATCTCGAGGTTGTCGACGGCGTGTTCCTCCTTGATCCTTTCCATCTGCGATTCGAGCTCGTCGTTCAGGGCGTCGAGGTCATTCTGAAGAGCTTTCTGGTTCTCCTCGGCCCGCGCCACGTCGGCCCGTTGCTCGCTCGCCCGCGTCGCGGCCCGCATTCCGGTCGCCGCCTTGCCGATGTTCGTCGAGGAGGCGAGTTTGCGGCCGAACAGCGCTCCCAGGATCGACGCGCCGAACGAGACTGCGGCGTTCGTCGTCGCGTTAGAGGCCTGAGCCTTCTCCTGGTCGACCTTCAAGCCCGCTCGACGAATCCGGTCCTCGAGCGTCGCGATCTTCGACGCGTACTTCTTTCGAAGCTTCTCGATCTCGATGTCCCGCTGTTCACGAGCATCATGCGACAGCCGTGCGCGGAACGCTCCCTCGCTCTCGCCGGGTTCGGCGTAGGACTTCAGCGGCGGGCAGAAGAAGAGCTTTCGAACACTTTCGCGATACGCGTAGTTCTTGAGTCCGGCTGCCCAGGTCTTGTACCACTTGGTCTGGGCAAGCCCCGGCAGAAGCGGCGTGAAGCGGGCTCCTTCGGCTGGCTCGGTAGAGACGTCGAGACCCGCGGGATCGACGGACCGCGAGCCTTCCCACGGATCGCCCGGAACCTCATCTCCCAGAGGGACGACCTGGGCAATGCTCTCCCACGAGTCCGTGCCGGATTTGGAATCGACATAATGAATCTTCGCCTGACCGAGGAGGGCAGGGCGGTACAGCAGCGTCCCCGTTCGCGTGGCGTTCGCGAAGAGCTGTTTGATCTCGGCCGGGAGGATCGGGCGCATCGAGTCGGCCATATCGACGGGCGAGGCTGCGGCTTCGCGCGGAGTTCCCGTTCCCGCCGATGGAGACACCGCTACGGGAGCGGCGGCCGAGGTGCCGAGGGAAGAGGCCACGGGCCCTGCGGCCGCCTGGGCCTCCTTGACCGGGGCCATCAGCCGCGAGAGCTGCTCGCGGTTCATCGGGCCGCGGAGGTACGAGAGACACCAGCGGGTCTGGAAGACGACGGGGGCGTCTTCGTGGACGTTGTTCATCAGGAAGACGCGGTTCCCGAGGCCCGAGAGGGTTTTCTCGATCGTGGCCCGGTCGAACGCCGCCCCGGCCGCCGTCGAGGCTCCTTCGAGGCCGTCGAGGACCCGCATCTTGTCCCGCTCTGTCTGGAGCCGGCCGAGGAACCACGTCCCCGCGTTCGAGAGTGCCTTGTAGTCGAGGTCGACCGGGTTCTGCGTCGCCAGCACGAGGCCGAGGCCGTACGCGCGGGCCTGCTTGAGCAGCGTCAGCATCGGCACCTTGGAAGGCGGGTTTGCCGTCGGCGGCAGGTAGCCGAAGACCTCGTCCATGTAGAGCAGAGCCCGCAGGCTCGACGAGCCCTGCTGCGACCGCATCCAGGAGATGACCTCATTGAGCAGGATCGTGACGAAGAACATCCGCTCGGCATCGGTCAGGTGGGCGATTGACAGGATGCAGAGCCGCGGCTTGCCGCTGGGGCTGTAGAGCAGGTTCTGGATGTGCAGCGGATCCCCCTGCGTCCAGGCGCGGAATCCGGGGGAGGCGAGGACGTTGTTGACCGTCATCGCGAGGGCCAGCCGGTCAGCGGCCGGGAAGACACTTTCGACGTCCATGATGCCGATCTGCTTGAATGGCGGCTGCTGGATCTCACGGATCAACTGCCCCATGTCGAGGTTCCGCCCCGCCCGCCAGGCGTGGTCAACGATGTTCGAGAGCAGGATGTGCTCACGGCTCCGGAGCGGGTCGGCATCGATCCCGAGCAGTGTCAGGAGACCCGAGACCGCCGCCGCAACCTGCTCGCGCATGGCGTCGTTGCTCTGGATCACCGCCTGCGACGGAGCCTCCATCGATTTGAGAATGGTCAGCGGCAGGCCGGCGTCGCTTCCGGGGGTGTAGACGACGACATCCGCCGCGTCGCGGAATCGCTGAATGCGCTCGGGAGGCTGGTCCCAATCGGCAAGGCCGTTCTTCCAGAGCTTCGCCCGGTCGGCGGCGAAGTCATCCTGCGACATCCCTTTCCGCATCGCCTCGTCCTTCTCGACGTAGGGGCGGAAGTCGGCGGCCTGGAGGTTGGGGAAGGTGAGCAGGAGGTTGGCGAGGTCTCCTTTGGGGTCGATGACCAGGGCCGGGATGCCGTCGATTGCGGCCTCTTCGAGCAGCGTGATCCCGAGGCCGGTCTTTCCGCTGCCGGTCATCCCGACGATGACGGCGTGCGTGTTGAGATCCTTGGAGTCGTACAGGATCGGCTCGTCCTTCGGCTTCGCGGCGGCCGTGTCGTAGGTCTTGCCGAGATAGAAGACTCCCAGCTTTTCGTAATCGAACATTCGGTCGCTCCGCTCCGGCTGCGCGTCGAGATGAGACGCCATGAGTTCTACACGGAGTGTTTCGACCGGTCATCCCCAGGGACAATGGCAGATCGGTCGTGGAACGCATGGACGATCGCAGATGCCATCGGCGAGCGGCCGACCCGTATCGGGAAAGGAAATTCGATCAAGTATTGATTGCGATCGTTACGATTATTATCATTGCGGTCGTTACGAATACGGTGAGCGGAGAACGACGACTCCCATGCGGGTCTCCAAGGAACAGGCGGCGAAGAACCGCGAGACGATTCTGAATGTCGCCGCGAAGATGTTTCGCCGGCATGGCATTGACGGCATCGGGATCGCCGACCTGATGAAGGAGTCGGGGCTGACGCACGGCGCGCTCTACAGCCACTTCGATTCCAAGGAGGATCTTGTCGCCGCGACCTGTGCGCACGCCACGAAGAAGGGAGTCGACCGCTGGACGCACGTCGCCGAAGAGGCGGTCGCCAGCGAGGCGGACCCTCTCGGGGCGATCGTCCGGATGTATCTCTCGCGGGCGCATCGCGAAAAGGTCGACCAGGGATGCCTCCTTCCCGCCCTGGCGTCGGAGCTCGCCCGGCAGACCCCCGAGACGCGCCGGATCTTCACCGAATCCCTGAATCGCCTCATCGAACTGCTCGCCACTCACAGCGGATCCCGATCGAAGGACGTGGCCCGACGGAAGGCGATGGCGACCATCTCGGCGATGGTCGGTGCCATCATCTTCGCCCGGGCGGTCGACGACGAAGAACTGTCGGATGAGTTCCTCGCCTCCGTCTCCGAATCCCTTCTTGCGGGACGGGCGAAATCGAAATGACCCGCCGCAAACCCTTTCCGGGGTGGTCGATGGCCACCCTCTTTCGTCAGAACGAGGTTCAAGGATGAATCGTCGTGCAGTCATTACCGGTCTCGGGACCGTCAATCCGCTCGCTCAGGACGTTCCGACGTTCTGGCGCCGGCTCGTCGCGGGAGAGAGCGGGGTTGGCCCCGTGACCCGGTTCGACACGACCCCGTTCAAGGTGCACTTCGGTGGCGAAGTGCGGGAGTTTTCTCCGGAGGAGCGTCTGGGGGCGAAGGAGGCGAAACGCCTCGGCCGGTTCGCCCAGTTCGGCCTCGCTGCGGCGATGGAGGCGGTGGCCGACAGCGGCATCGACTTCGACACCGAGAACCTGCTGCGGTGTGGCGTGGCGCTCGGCAGCGGTGTCGGCGGGATGGGGGTGTTCGAGGAGGAGTGCGAAAAGTACCTGCGGATCGGCCCGGGGCGGGTGAGTCCGTTCCTCGTGCCGAAGATCATGATCAATGCGGCCTCGGCGGCGGTCTCGATCCGCTATGGGCTCCAGGGGCCGGCGCTGTCGGTCGTCAGCGCCTGTGCGTCGGCCGGAGATGCCCTTGGCGGGGCGCTCGACGCCATCCGGCTCGGCCGGGCGGATGTCATGATCGCCGGCGGTGCGGAAGCTCCACTCACACCCCTCGGCCTGGCGGGATTCTGTTCCGCCAAGGCGCTGTCGGAGCGAAACGATGCCCCGACCGCCGCCTGCCGGCCGTTCGACCTGGACCGGGACGGGTTCGTCCTCGGCGAAGGAGCGGGGGTTGTCGTTCTCGAAGAGTACGAACACGCCCGCCGCCGGGGGGCAACGTTCTACGGCGAGCTGCTCGGTTACGGCCAGACGGCGGACGCCCACCACCTGACCGCTCCTCATCCAGAGGGGACCGGCGCGGCAGCGGCGATCCGTGGAGCCCTTGCCGATGCAAGGCTCGATCCGGAGGCGATCGACTACGTCAACACGCATGCCACCGGAACGCCCCTCGGGGACGAAGCCGAGACCCGGGCGATCCGGACAGCGTTCGGTCCGCATGCCGACAGGCTCGCCGTCAGCAGCACGAAGAGTATGATTGGTCATCTGTGCGGTGCGAGCGCCGGTGTTGCGGCGATCGTCTGTGCAATGTCGCTGCGGCACGGCGTGCTTCATCCGACGATCAACTACGAGACTCCGGATCCCGCCTGCGACCTCGACTGCGTTCCGAACGTCGCCCGCCAGCGTCCGATCCGCCGCGCCATGGCGACCAGCTTTGGATTTGGCGGCCACAACTGCTGCCTCATTTTCGGGGCGGCCTAGAAGCTGTTGCAAGACCCTCGTTCGCCACAGAGAGCACAGAGGACTCAGAGGGGACTCCGTGTTCTCAGTGACCGCCGTGGCAGATCTCCGCCGCTGCAGAACGACCGACCAGTTTGAATTTTGAAATGGATCCTCTGCGGGGTCGCCCCGATGACGACTCTGGCGAATCGGCCGGCCCAACGGTCTCTCTCTCCCAAGGAATCACCACATGCGTCCACGCGTCGTCGTCACCGGGCTCGGCTGCATCTCTCCTGTCGGCCAGTCCCCCATCGAGGCGTGGTCGGCGGTCCGCGACGGGAGGTCGGGTGTCGCGCCGATCTCCCACTTCGATGCTGCCGGGTTCCCGACCCGAATCGCTGCCGAGGTGCCGCGGTTCAACCTGGCCGAGTGGATCGAGCCGTCGCTGATCTCGTCATTGGCCGGGGCCGGTCTCAATGTCCAGTTCGGCGTCGCCGCGGCCATCCAGGCGATGGGAGACTCGGGGCTCGACTACAGGAACCTCGCCGATCCGTCGCGGTTCGGCGTCTATCTCGGCTCGGGGGAGGGGGCTCCCGACTTTCAGCTCTTCATGGAAATGGTCGCCGCGTCGATGGAGCGGACCGGTGAATGCGACATCCCGCGGTTCGTCGAACTCGGCCTGCAGCAGATGGACCCCGATCTCGAGCGGAACCAGGAGCCGAACATTCTCGCCGGTCGGCTGGCCGGGCTGTTCGGGGCGATGGGACCGAACATGAACTCCCTCACCGCCTGCGCTGCTTCGGCTCAGGCCATCGGGGAGGCGGCCGAAGTGATCCGCGAGGGCTCGGCGGAGATCATTCTGGCCGGAGGGGCGCACAGCATGATCCACCCGTTCGGGGTGACCGGCTTCTGCCTCCTGACCGCTCTCTCGATGCGGAACGACTCGCCGCAGACCGCCTCGCGGCCATTCGACCGGGAACGGGACGGCTTCGTCCTTGGGGAAGGGGCGGCGATGCTGGTTCTCGAAGAGTACGAGCATGCCCGCCGCCGGGGCGCCCGGATCTACGGCGAAGTTGCCGGCTATGGTGTGACGTCGGACGCCTACCGCATTACCGACATTCCCCCCGATGGCAACGGGATGGCTCGCGCGATTCGGAAGGCCCTCGAGGACGCCCGGATCAACCCCGGCGACATCGACTATGTCAACGCCCACGGAACCAGCACGAAGGCGAATGACAAGACTGAAACGGCGGCGCTCAAGGCGGCTCTCGGCAACGACGCGAGGCGGATCCCGATCTCGAGCACCAAGGGCTCGACCGGGCATCTGGTCGCGGCGTGCGGCGCCCTCGAGGCGATGTTCTCGCTGCTGGCGATCTCCGAAGGGGTGGTGCCCCCGACAGCGAACTACGAGTTCCCCGATCCCGATTGCGATCTCGACTACATCCCCAGGCAGGCCCGCGAGCGGCGGCTTCAGACGGTGATGTCGAACAACGCGGGATTCGGCGGACAGAACGCGTCGCTTGTCTTCTCCCGCGTCTGAGCGGGAATGTCTGAAGGTGTCCGATGATGGAAACCAGGGAACCGCTGCGTGCGATTCCGGTCAACCCGGCTCCGAACGGGGAGGGTGCTCCCGGCGACCGGACCCGGAGGCTGCTGGAGGCTCCGGTCCTGCGAACGCTCCTGTCGCTCGCGGCGTCTCCTCCGCTGATCTTCGGAATTGCCAGCTGGACAGGTCTCGGGCTCAGGCCTCCAGCGGAACGATTGGCCGGCTCGGCAACGCTCGGGCGACCTCTGAGGTACCTATGAGGTCGCCTCACGTCGCGTGGTCGGAATTTGCTGTTCTCTCCGGAATGAACATGCTACGATTGGATTCAAACACCTGTTTCAATCGCTTGTTCCCGAGCAAAGATCGTGGACGACACGCGGCAGCGGATTCTCGAGGCGGCCGGGCAAACCTTTGCCGAGAAAGGGTTTGAGGACGCCACCGTTCGGGAGATCTGCCAGCGGGCTGACGCCAATCTCGCCGCGATCAATTACCACTTCGGGGACAAGGCCCGGCTCTACATCGAGATCGTCAAGCAGGCCCACTGCCACCAGGGAGAGATTCCACAGTTTCCATGGACGGCTGAGACCTCGCCCGGGCAGATGCTGACCGACTTCATCTTTCACTTGATGTCGATGATGCTCGCGACCGACCGGCCGTCGTGGCATCTCGAGGTGATGATGCGGGAGATGGCACACCCCACGGAGGCGTGCGCCGAGCTCGTGAAGAGCTTCATCGGTCCGATGTTCGACCTGCTGCTGTCGATCGTCCGCGAGATCCTCCCGCCGGGGACATCGCTCGAAACGCTCCGGCTGCACGGCTTCAGCATTGTGGGGCAGTGCCTCCTCTACCGGCATCACCGTCCGATCGGCCGCCTGCTCATCGGCGAGCAGGATTTCGAGAAGCTGTTCGTGGTCGAGCAGACCGCCGGCCACATCACCGCGTTCAGTCTCGGGGCTCTGCAGGCCTACCGCGACGCGCATTCCGCCGGGGGCGGGGAAGGGGGCCGCTCATGAACTGGCTCGCCTGGAAAATGCTGACGGGTGACCGCGCGAAGTACCTCGGGATCGTCTTCGGCGTCGCGTTCGGGACGCTGCTGATTGCCCAGCAGGCGTCGCTGTTCGTGGGGCTGATGCGGCGGACTTCGAGCCAGATCATCGACATCACGTCGGGCGATATCTGGGTGATGGACGAGAAGCAGCAGAACATCGACGACATCCGCCCGATGCCGGACAACCGCCTGTACCAGATCCGCGGCGTCCCCGGGGTCGAGTGGGCGGTGCGGCTCTTCAAGGGGATGGTCCGCGTAAAGACCAGTAACGGTCTCTTCCGGCAGGCGATCCTCGTCGGCGTCGACGATACGACGTTCACCGGCGCACCCCTCGAAATGCTGGAGGGATCACACGCCGATCTGCGGCGTCCGGACGCGGTGATCATCGACGACGACGGTTACAAGACGCTGTTCCCGGGAGAGACGACGCGGCTCGGGATCACGCTCGATATGAACGACAAGCGGGCGCTTGTCGTGGGGACCTGCAAGGTGACTCCCCCGTTCCAGACCCTTCCGGTGATCTACACGCGGTACAGCCAGGCGCTGCAGTACGTCCCCCGGGAGCGGAACCAGCTCGCCTTCGTGCTGGTCAAGGTGTCGCCCGGTTTCGACCCGAGAGAGGTCTGTCAGAAGATTCACGCCCAGACCCAGATGAAAGCGAGCACCTGGGACGACTTCTTCTGGCTGAACATCAACTACTACCTGGAGAACACGGGGATCCCCGTCAACTTCGGGATCACGGTCGCCCTGGGATTCATTGTCGGCGCTGCGATCGCGGGGCAGACGTTCTACCTCTTCACGCTCGAGAACCTGAAGCAGTTCGGGAGCTTGAAAGCGATGGGGGTGACGAACGTCCGCCTCATGGGGATGGTCCTTCTCCAGGCGACGCTGGTCGGGTTGATGGGCTTCGGGATCGGCATGGGGATGGCCGCGGCGTTCTTCGAGGTGATGGAACGGTCTGGCCAGGCCGACCTCCGCGGGATGTACATCCCCTGGCAGATTGCAGGCATCACAGCGGGAGCGGTGACGCTGATCGTCATTGCCGCTTCGCTGCTGAGCCTGCGAAGGGTGCTGGTGCTTGAGCCGGCGATGGTGTTCAAATAGGCGAAACAGAAGCCTCGCTATCAGCAAGACCGTTTAGCCGCGACGCGCAGCGG
>JAEYWB010000022.1 GCA_023429275.1 Planctomycetota bacterium | reverse complement strand
GCTCAACAGGAGCCTCATTGGCCCCCTCCGCCGACGCCGGTTTGGTCGATAACGAAACTCCTGCCCGCGCCAGATGTGAGCTGACTTCGCCGAAAAACTCCTGGGCCTCCGGCGGAAACTCGAACTGATCAGATTCCTCTTTCTGCGGCGACCCGGGTTCCGCGACGGCCGCGGCGACAAGGGCCAGTGCCATCAGAGGCAGCGCGATCGTCAATTCTGATCTCCCGGGCTGCGCTGGTGCGGGAGCGGCGATTCGACTTCTGAGAACTCGGAAGACGATCAGGAGCAGCGCAGTCGCCACCAGCAGGGTCGGCACCAGCGCTCGCCGACGGCCTGCGGCACCAGCCGGTTGAAACATGTCGCCGGCCATGTGACGAATCGCCGCGGAGACGTCGCCGGCGAGTTCGTCGTAGGCGGGCTCTCGCGTGCCGTAGATCTTGAGCGGCTTTCGGTCGTAACCCTGATGGGCGTAGAGGTAGAAGCGGCGCGCGGCTCCAATCTGTTCGCTCGCCAGCGTTATCCAGAAGCGGGGCAAGCCCTGCGATTCATCAAAGGCCGGAAAGAAGTAATAGTGAAAGACCGTGCCGACATCCGCGTCGGGCATGCTTCCACTGAGGCTCCACACACCGACTCGGAGCGGCGCCGCACCGCAGCGGATACTGAGTTCGGAACGGCGATCGAAACCGTCCTGGCCGATCGCTCGCATCGCGCGACTCAGCACGCTGGAGATTTCCTCGCCTGATGGTTCGAGGCGCGGTCCAAGGAGCGGATAGAGCCCCCACTCAAAGGCGAGCAGCGACTCGCATCCGCAGAGAACCGCCTCGTCTTCGGGAGTCGTCGGCCCCGGCAGCCGTCGATGCTCGCGGAGAGCCTGGGGGATCAGTCGGCAGAGGTTGTTACCGCGAGCGGTTCCCCGCTCGAGCACGTTCAGATGTGTATAGGCGACGATCAGGTTCTGGAGGAGGGCCGCGTCCTCCGGAGCCGCGAGACGCCGCTGCTCAAGATCACGCACGATCTCAAGCCATCCGAGTCGCGCCGCCTCGATCTGGCCACCCTCGATCGGCGCGGCGATGATGTCGCGGGGCGAAGGGGCAAACAGCAGGAAGCTGGCCAGGAGGCCAAGTCGAAGAATCTGCTTGCGATCCATCCGATGTTCCTCGTCACGGCGATGGCCTTGCCGGCGGGTCGAAACCCTCGAGCGAAACTGCGAATCCGGGCGGAACCCGCACCCTCGCGACGGCCTGTTGCCATTCCCGGAGGAGCCGGCCTCGATCGGTCTCGGCGGTCCCCCTCAGCAATATCGCCGGTTCGCCCGAGACTCGCAGGAGTACTTGCGGCGCCACCGATATCGCGATGTCGACGACCGCTTCGAGCGGCACCGACATCCCTTCCGGAGTTTCCAGTGGGATCCGTCTCCAAAGGTATGGGTCCCCAGCCCGGCCCGGACCTGCCTTCAGTGTGATATCCACGTCCCGGCCGCCAGGCATCTGCAGCGTGCCCAGTGGACTTCCTTCGCGCAAGCGACTGATCGTGCGGCGGATGTCCAGTGGCTTCAGGCCCGCCCGTGCGGCGCGTTCCTGATCGATCCGAAACGACAGCTCGAGATCGGTCGTCGAGGGGATGATCGTCAGCTTCCCTGCGCCGACTGCTTCACCCAGTTCGCTGGAAAGGGCGTCGGCGATATCGGCCATGCGGACTCGGTCCGGACCGCGAATGATCGCGCCGAGACTTTCGGGTTCGAACAGGGATGGCGTTCCGTCCGTCCAGACCGGCGCGGCCCGGATCACAACGGCTTGATCGCCCAATCGCGCCCCTGCACGGTCCGTGACAGCCTTCAGCCGCTGGTCTTCGTCGCTCCACATTCCCAGGCAGAGATCGCTGACCGGCCATGGCGACAGACGATTGGAAGCCCCGATCACAGACGTGATCCAGATCGATCGGATCTCCCGATCCTCGGCCACTTGATCGATGATCGCGTCACGCCCTGCCTGCTCTTCGCCGTTGTTCATCGACTCGGAAGGTGGCCAACGGACCCAGACGCGAGCAGCGGTCGACGATTGAGTCGTCAGATGGCAGGTGTCGGGCAGTTGCGGCCTGAGTTCTTCCGCCAGTTGCTCAATGGCTCGGAAAACCGCGGCAGGATCGGCTGTCACCAGTGCGCGGACCGCAATGATCACCGCCGGGGGATGCCTCATCGGTCCGGTCGGATCGTCGCGGATCCAGAGTACGTTCTCCGCTTGTGTCTCCGACGAAACGCGAATCTCCGCGAGATCGGAAAGTCGGACAGGATGGCCGCTCCGGTCACCGCAAACCACCTGTCTCAAGCCGTCGAGTCCCGGAGTCTCCCCGGCGGCATACTGACGGACCGTGTCGGCCAATTGTTCAACGGAGATGTGTTGCTGCCGAAGCCGATCGGAATCGGGAAGGATCTCCACCTCCTCCGTCATTCCGGAGGCGACTTCGATCGCCGCGACTCCCGGAATCGACTTCACGCGATCGACGATGACCCGCCGGGCATAGGTTGAAAGCTCTCCCGTCACCTCGATTCGCGGACGCGCCCCGTCGCCCGACCACAATCCGAGCAGCATGACCTCGCGGTCTGCTTCGATCTCACTGCCGAGCCGGCACTGGGGAGAAAGTCGTCGCGGCAGATCTTCGAGGATTCTCTTTCGCTCGGCTTCGACTTCGACGTCCCTCTTCAGGAAGACAATGGTGTGGCTGCCTTCATCCGTTGTCCGGGAGCGAACTTCCTTGATTCCAGGGCGGCGTCGCAGTTCCGACTCGATCGGAATCGTGACCTGGGCTTCGGTCTCCTCGGCATTCGTGAGCGGGAGTTGCGCCTCGACACGCAGTGAGAAGTTTCGAGGCGACAGCTCGAGCGTCGCCTGAAGATGGCGATAGACCGGTTCCCATCGGGCGAAGCTCGCGGTTGGTGCTTAAAACACAACCACGACGAATCCGGTTCGATGGGGAATTACGAGGTATTCGCTTCGGACCGGGATCTTCTCCGTATCGATCGACTCGGGGGGGTAGAAGTCGACGCTGTGGCGGGTGAAGGCAGAGGCAGGACGGCCATCGACGACGCATTCGCGGACGGCCGAAACCGTCTCATCGCGCAGAGTGATGATTCCGGGCTTCGTCTGCCGGTTGATGTAGGCCTCGGCACTCGCGAAGTAGGTGTTGTCCGGTGCGAAGTACCGGACGGAGAGCGTCGGCCGGATTTCTTTCTCCGCGGCCGGGAAGAAATAGACGCCGTGATAATGAGTCCGCGCTTCCTCGCGACGATCGCGGATCAACTGCCAGCTGTCCGGAACCTCGCATCGAAAGTAGCCTTCGGGGCACTCAACCATTCGAAAGCGAAACGGCTCGTCGGCTGCCGCGGCATTGTACGCCGCCAGGACGAGCAGCGATGCGATCGGCACGAGAAGTCTGCCTGGCAGGCAGGTCGGGAGAGCTGGTCGTTGCATGAAGTCACCTGATCGTCACGAGGACATGGGCTGCTCGGAGTGCGACGCCGCTCTGCTGTCCGGCCGTCATGCCCGCTTGCGACGCATCACACGGGCGCCGGCCGCGGACGCTTGACCGCGCGGGGGAGAGCCGACCTCACCGAGTCCATCCGTCGAAATGTCGCGTCCGTTCCCGCGGGCTCGATCGCCGCAGGGGATCAGTCTCAGCCGTCCCGTCATCCGCCGGGATTCATCTGCGCGAAATCCCGGGCGTAGACCGGGTCGCGAAAGTGGAAAACGGCAGTCCCTCGTTTTGGCGAGTAGTCGGTGATCTGGATCGCTTCTCCCGTCCCCTTCTTGCATTGGTCACAGACGGGAACGCGAATCGTAAGACGGCAGGTCACATACACCGCAAAAAGAAGCGTCAGGAACAGTCCCAGTACGAGGCCGGTGTTCTGGGCGGTGTCGTCGCCATCTGCCGCAATCGGACCAAAGAAGGCCATGCCCAGCCAGACGATCGCGAGTAGGGCACCACTGAAAATCGACAGAAGCCGGCTCCCCTTGCGCCGGCAGGAGCGAAAGAGCATCAGAGCCGGGTTCAGGAAGACCAGATAAAGAAGGAGATAGGCGACCCCCAGCCGCGCAAATGTGCCGAGCACATCGATCACGGCTGCGACCGGGGCTTCCGACATCGCGGCATAGCCGATCGTCACCATGAGCGCACCCGCAAGAAGTCCCGAAAGAAGCTTCCACTGTCGCCGGGAAGTGCCCGAGAGATCCGCGAGTCTGTCCGTCTCCTTCCCGCACGAAATGCATCGCCCCGGGAATCGGATGGCCTCGACTTTGACCTGCTGGTCAGGCGACGCATCTCTGGCTTCCGGTTGCATACATCTCTCTCGTTCTCGGCAAGCGATTCGAAGCCAACTCCGTCATCCCCGCCGACGGGTTACTGTTCCGTCACGTCGACGATCTTCGCGGAGATTCGAAACGCTTCGTTGTCCTTGGGACTGAAGTTCCATGTGAGCGTCCCGGTCTCGCCGGGGGCCACGGTGACGAGCTTCTTGACGGGCTCTTCGAACGCAATATTCTGCGGCCGCGAGAAGATGAGGATTTCATACTCGTTCGTGCGGTAGTGACAGTTGTTCTTCACGGTCACCTCGACGGGTTGCATCTTGCCGATGGCAAGATCCTCGTCATCGAAGTCGACGCTCAGGATCCTGCCGAGCGGAACAGGGGCCGGAATCGGGTCCGGCAGTGCACGCGGACGCGGGATCCACTTGGCCCTCCATGTGGCGTCTTCACCATCCTCGATGACGGTTTCGAGCTTCTGATACCCAGGGATGTCGCTCCACTGGGAATTCTCTTTCCGCTCCAGGAAGTCGCGGGCTTCCTTCAATGAGGCGTCCATCTTCTTCGTTTCCGTCTCGAGGGTCAGCTGCATCGAACGGATGTCGTCCTGCTGTTCGTTGTAGCGCGCGATGCAGGCGTCGCGGTCCTGGCTCGACGGGATCGTGAGGACCTCGTCGTACAGCGAGCCCAGGGCCTGGGTTCTTGAAGAGCACTTCAAAACCGACTTCCTGTAATCGGCGACCGCCGGTTTCAGCTTGTCGTGATAGGCCTTGGCCTGATCGATGAACCGTTCAAACGGTCCTGCGGAGGCTTCTTCAGCACCGGCCGTGATCGTCGTTCCCAGCGAAGCCAGCAACAGCAATGAACGAAAGAGCTTTGACATGGTTTCCC
>JAEYWB010000001.1 GCA_023429275.1 Planctomycetota bacterium | reverse complement strand
CGGATCGGACGGGACAGCTGTCGGATTCGAACAGGGGGGCTCCCGACGAACCGCTCCGTCTGACGCCGGCGCCCGCGGGCAACGACGCGGGCGGATCACGCGGCGATGGAAATGACGGATCAGGACTTCCCGCTCCGCGCGGAGTCGCGCTCCCGGTGTTTGTCGAAAAAATTCTTGGACGAGGTGAAGGACTGCCGGAGTCCTGGCCGGTCCTGGGGACGACGGGGTATGAATTCCTGAGCCAGGCCAACGGACTGTTCGTCTCACCTCGCGGACTGCGGGACCTGGAAAAGCACTATCTCCGGAACGTCAACGGCTCTCCTTCTGTTGCCGAGATCATCCATCAGAGCAAGCGGCTCATCCTGACCGGCCCGATGCAGAGCGAGATCCAACTCCTCGCGCATCGGCTCGACCGTCTCTCCGGGTTTCACCGGCATTCCCGAGACTACACGCTCCTCGCACTGCGGGCGGTCGTTCGCGAGGTGATTGCCTGTTTCCCGGTCTATCGGACTTACACGACGGCGCGAGAGGTCTTTGACGCGGATCGACAGATCATTGCCCGGGCGGTCGCCGAAGCCCGTCGCCGGAACCCGCTGCTCGATCAGGAGTTGTTCGCCTTCCTGCGAGACGTGCTGTTCCTCGAGCGGCCTCCACTCGGTGAGGTCGGCGAGCGGGAACGGGCGCTGTTTGTGGGCCGGTTTCAGCAGGTGACGGGGCCTGTCGCCGCGAAGGGGGTCGAGGACACGACCTTTTACCGGTACGTCCCGCTGACCTCCCTGTGCGAGGTGGGGGTTGATCTCCGGAATCCGCTCACGACCGTCGACGAGTTCCACAGGCAGACGCTCGAACGCCAGCGCCGCTGGCCGGCCAGCATGCTGGCGACGACGACGCACGACACGAAGCGGACAGAAGACGTCCGTGCCCGGATCAGCGTGCTGTCGGAGATCCCCGGGCGATGGCGGACGGTCGTCGAGCGGTGGTTCCGCTGGAATCGAAAACAACGGCGGGAAGTCGATGGCGAGCCCGCCCCCTCGCCGAACGACGAATGGCTCTTCTACCAGACGCTCGTCGGCATCTGGCCGCTCGAGAGGCCGAACGACGAGAGCTGGAAGGACCTGACGCAGCGGCTTCTCGACTACATGGAGAAGGCGACGCACGAAGCGAAGCTGCGCACCAGCTGGATCAACCCGAACGCTGCCTACGACGAGGCGGTCGCTTTCTTCGTCAAGAAGGTGCTCGAAGATCGCGACGGGCGCTTCCTGAAGGATGTCGCCGAGTTTGCTGAGAACGTCATCGACAGCGGCCTCTACGGCTCCTGCTCGCAGGTCCTGCTGAAGCTGATGTCTCCCGGCACGCCGGACATCTACCAGGGACAGGAAGTCTGGGATTTCAGTCTCGTCGATCCCGACAACCGGCGGTCTGTGGACTACGCGCTCCGCCGCCGCCGCCTGGCAGAACTCCGGTCGGCGGAGAAGTCGCCGGAACGGCGGCTGGCTCTCGCACGCGAGCTCAGCCGGAATCCCCGCGACCTCCGGCTCAAGCTCTATGTGACCTCGACCGCCCTGCAACTTCGCAAGCAGGAAGGGGACGGAGGGGATTACACGCCGATCGAGGTTGAGGGCCCGCATTCCGACCACGTCTGTGCTTTCGCGCGAACTCTTCCCCGGTCGGGACGTACGGCGGTGGTCGTCGTCCCGCGGCTGATTGCCACCCTGACGGAAGGAGCGGAAAGCCGGCTCCCGTGCGGCGCGGTCTGGGGCGAGACGCGCCTCAAGCTGGCGGAGCTTCGTCCCCAGAGGTGGACGAACGCCTACACCGGGGAAACTCTGGGGACGAACCAGGGCGGGCTGGCGATCGCGGACGCTCTCGAGAACTTCCCGGTCGCCCTGCTGATTGGCGAGACATAAACCTGTCTCACCAAAGCTGTCGACGGTCCCTCTCTCGCAGCGCAGCTGAGTCTCCAGCGATCACTCTGCGTTGCGAAGGCTCGCTCTATCCGGTTGTTCCTGAACGATTCGTTGTCTCTGCCGGGCGAGACACTTGCCGGGCCGCGCGGTACGTCCATTGCACTCATCTTCTCGCGGCGGCCTCTGTCGGGCTGTCGAACTCACGAACCAAGAAGAGAAGGAATTTCTCCCATGCCTCTGCAATCTCTCGCCGATGCCTTTCATGACGAACTCCGCGACATCCTCAGCGCCGAAAAGCAACTGGTGAAAGCCCTGCCGAAGATGGCAAAGAAGGCGAGCTCCGAAGAGCTTCGGCAAGCCTTCGAAATGCATCTCGAAGAAACCAAGGTCCAGGTGGAACGGGTCGAGCAGGCCTTCGAAGAGACCGGCAAGGCGGCCCGGGCAAAGACCTGCGAGGCGATGGAAGGCCTGATCGAAGAAGCGTCGAGCATGATGGAGGAAGACGCCGATCCCGAAGTGATGGACGCGATCCTCATCGGTTGCGCCCAGAAGGTCGAGCATTACGAAATCGCGACCTATGGGACGCTCTGTACCTGGGCGAAACAGCTCGGCTACCGAAACGCCTACAAGCTCCTCAAGCAGAACATGAGCGAAGAGGTGAAGACCGACGAATCGCTCACGGAGCTCAGCCAGGTCGTCAACGCGGAAGCCAGCGCGTAGTCCGGCACCGCATCACACGGGGTGACCTGCTCGACGCTGCCCGATCACTGACCCGAGACTCAGCCACGAGAACGCCATGAAAAAGGAACCGCTCTGGCGTGAAGCAGGCACTGCTCCGCTTCCGAAGAACAGCCTGCCGCAGGAATGTGATGTCGTCGTCATCGGCGGCGGAATCACGGGCCTGACGGCGGCCGTCCTTCTGAAGCGGTCCGGGAAGCGAGTCTGCGTCCTGGAGAAGTCTCGCGTCGGAAGTGGCGAGACGGGTCACACTTCGGCTCACCTGACCTGTCTGACGGATCTCCGTCCGGTCGAGCTGATCAGGAACTTCGGCGAAGAAGCCGCCCGCCTGGCATGGCAGGCGGGGGCGGCCGCCATCGACCTGATCGAACAGCTGGTTGAGGATCTCAACATCGACTGCGGCTTTCGGCGAGTCCCCGGCTTCCTTCACGCAGCGCTCCGCGGCACGGAGGACGAATCAACGAGCCTGCGGGAGGAAGCCGACGCCGCCGCGAAACTCGGGTTTGCAGCCCGATATGTCCCCAGCACACCGGTCCTCGGGAAACCGGGGGTCGGCTTCGCGGATCAGGCGATCTTCTGGCCCACCAGTTACCTGAACGCACTGGCGGCGGAAATCCAGGGGGACGGATCGCTCGTCTGTGAAGAGGCGGAAGTGACCGAAGTCGGAGACAGGCCGACATCGGTCGCGGTCGGGGATCGCCAGATCACGTGTGATGAGGTGGTCGTCGCCACGCACGTCCCCCTGATGGGGAAGAGTGGCCTCGTCAGTGCGACGCTGT
>JAEYWB010000958.1 GCA_023429275.1 Planctomycetota bacterium | reverse complement strand
GCCTCACAACGCGTGGTCGGGAGCGAGACCGAGGCCTTTCGTTGCGAACGTTCGCCCCTCTTTATCCACCAGCAGTGCGTCGACGTCCGTTCGGACCTCTTCGCTTTCCCACGTCCGCAGCAGTTCGAGCAGACGGCGGCTGCCGAGGACCATGGCCGCTGTGCTGAGAGCGTCCGCCTCCATCGCGGTCGGAGCGAGGATCGTCGCGCTGGCGAGTTCCGGGGGCGAGACGCCTGTTCGAGGGTCGAAGATATGGTGCTGCTGCAGGTCGGCCGTGAAGGGAGTTTCGTAGTCTCCGGAGGTCGCGATCGCTCTCCCGTCGCAGACCACCGCCTCGAGGAGGCGGTCCGGCTGCCTTGGATGCTGGATGCCGACGCGCCACGGCTTTCCGTCCGGCCCGGCCCCGACGGGAGAGAACTCTCCCGCGTTGATCAGGGCGTGTTTCACTCCGTGTTCTGCGAGAATGGCCCGTACCCGATCGGCCGCATAGCCCTGGGCGATCCCGTTGAGCGTGATCGCAACGCCGGGGCTGCGGAACCGAACCTCTTTCGGTGAGCACTCGACCCTTCGCCAGTCGACCCGTGCCCGGGCCTCCGCGATCTCGTCCCGCGCAGGGGGCCGTCCGAGTCGACGGCATTCGGCGGCGAGCCTCCACAGGGGCTGAACGGTGACATCGAACGCCCCTGCCGTCTGGTCAGAGACCCGAGCCGCCATCTCGAGGACTTCGACCAGCGCCGGATGCGGCCGGTCGAGTCGCCCGTCGCGATTCAGCCTGCAGATCTGGCTCTCAGGCCGGTAGAGACTCATCACCTGCTCGATGACTTCGAGCTCGGCCAAGGCTGCGTCGATCGCCCGATGAGCCTGCTTGGCAGGCATCGCGAGAACAGTGAACTCGACGCTGGCCCCGAGTGCCGACGACCGCCGCGTCACCCGATCCGTGTCCGCGTTGCCAATCGGCGGCGACGTATCCCTCGCTCCCGTCAGCGCGATGCCCCCCGCCCCCAGTGCGCACATCAGGAATCGACGACGAGTGGAATGCATCGATCAGATGCCTACTGCGCGTCACCCGTCCTGCACATGCGACGCGGCGTGAGTGGTGCTGAGGAAGGCGGGAATCCCGCTCGCGCCGATTCTCGCGTATCCGAGCAGGGACGGCGAGTGGACACCGTCAGCCTCAAAAGAAAAAGCCAGGGGAAGCGCACTTCCCCTGGCCTTGAGCAATGATGAGTGGACGTTACAGGACTCGAACCTGTGACCCCTTCCGTGTGAAGGAAGTGCGCTAACCAGCTGCGCTAAACGTCCCAAGCTCGAAGTTTTAGCTCGACACCCGGAGCGGGGCAAGCGTCGCTCGCTCCGGTTCCGGGGCAATTGGAATCCCCACAACGGTCCTGTGACAAACGAAAGGACTCGAGGTCGAGAAGACGATCGACTCGCCCGCCTCCGACACAGCGCCCTGATCATTCCCGGGACGCCGGAGAGCCGGGCGCGGCGTGGACCTACGAGAACTTCCAGTCATACCGGGCCAGTTCGAGCACGAGGAAGATACATCCCGTGATCAGCGCGGCGGCCGAGACGAACAGCAGGCTGACGTAGACGTCGGGCGGAGCGGATTCTTTGGCCATGTCGATATCCGTGGCAGATGTCGTGGTTGAGTCGGGGAGGGAGAGACCGGAGACGAACGGGATCGCGGCCTAGAGCTGCGTCGTGACGACGTCACCCTTTTCCATGACGCCGTTCGCCTGCTTGGCGATCACTTGACCGACCGCCGAATCGGGACGGACATCGATGATCCGGATCCGGCCGAGCCAGTCCGGCTTGCGATCGCCGATTCCGCTGCCGACCACGTCCATTTCATGTCCGACCACCAGGCCTTCGTCGCTTCCAAGCGAGATCTCGACGAACGCCGGACGATTGGTCTTGTCCTTCTTGACGTCGACGATGAGTCCGTTGACCTTCGGAGGAGGCTCCTGGGCGCGGCGGATTGCCTCGCGATCGAACTGCAGCCCCTTCGTCGCCAGGAACGTCCGCATTTCGCCGTAGTCCCGCAGGGTGTTGTCGAACCGCTCCTTCAGGTCCTTCATCGCGAGATCCTGCGCGAAGAGCTTGTCCTGCATTTCGCGGTTCGAGGCGGTCTGGGTGTCCAGCTCCGTACGGAGCTTGCTGTTTTCGATGCGGCGGAGTTCCGATTCATCCTGCCGGGCGCCAGCTTCCGACTTCGCCGTCTCGGCGACCGCGAGGAACTGGTTGTTCTTCTGCTGCAGGGCATTGTTCTGCTGGGTGAGGGCCGCGACCTGACGCGTGAGGTTGTCGAGGTTTGCTTCCGCGGCCACCGCGCGGTTGGTCTCCTTGGCCATCTCTTCCTGGTGCGTCTTCGCGGCCGTGTCCTTCTCGACCTGCAGGCCATCGGCCCGCTTCTTCTCGCTGTCCACCTGCGCGATGGCCTGAGTGTGCTTTTCCTTCCACGTCTTGTGGATCGCGAACACGCCGCCCGCGAGCGCCATGAACAGGAAGCTCAACACCACGTTGAGGACGACGAGCATCTTTCCGACGAACGACATGGCGTCACTCCGAGGGGAGCGCGACTCCCGAAGCGGCGAAGGCTTCGCAGTCGCGACGATCCGAGAATCCGGTCACACGGGCATCCCGGACAGGTTCATGGCTTGGGGTTGTACAGCTGTTCGTTGCGGTCCTGAGCCCGCTCCAACAACGCATTGACCTGGGCAATCTGGTCGAGAAGCTGCTGTTTCGCTTCCGCCAGACGGAACTGGTCGCCGCGGGTCTCGTCGACCTGTGTTTCGAGGCGGAGCACGTCCTGATACCGCGCCTCGATCCGCTTGCCGATCTGCTGGACCTCGTCGGTCTTCTCAATGACGATCTTCGATGCGGCGTCGATCTCCTTCGCCGTCTTGTCGAGGTGCTCCCGCAGGGTCTTTTCGTATGCGAGAAGCGCCGCGTCATCGGGAGCGGTCGAGGCCTTGACCTGCGCGAGCTTTTCCTCGAGCAGCGGCTTCCGCTCCGACAGTCTGCCGATCTTCTCGGCGTCGCGGCGGTTCTGGTCTTCCAGGCAGGCGATGAGGACCTTGGCAAGGACCTTGTGCTGCCCCCCCTGGACCGGTTCGTCCCGGGCAGTCGTCGCCTGCCAGACCGGGTTGAGCGAATCGCCGCCCAGCACGATCTTGTAGTTGGACAACTGGGGAATCGCTTCTTCCCAGTTCGGGCCACCCACGGTCGCCGTGATCGCAAACCCCATGAACGCCAGGCTGGCGATGGCGACGAACACGACGAGGATTTTCGCAATCTTGGTCATGCTGCCTCGAATGGTCCTGCGACTTGGGCGACGACGGTTCCTTAGGAACGATCCTACGGAGAGCCTGACGCCGCCGTCAACAATTTTGTGAACCTATGTCCACAACGAGGGCGGGGGCAGGTCTCGAGGACGCACCTCAAACCAAATCGGCTGATCGTGCAGGGAAAGGAAAACCGTGTCACCCTGCATTCAACGGAACGGCCCGCTTTTGTGACAAAGACTGCGGGTTGTGCCGGATGCATCAAGCGAGAGGCAGCGTCACGGGGAGCCCGCGCTCGGCACTGATCGCGACCGCCTCGGTGAACTCCATGTAGTTCAGTCCGCTCGCGAAGTCGGTGAACTTGACCGGTTCTTCCTTCCGGATCGCACCGATGAACTCCTCCTCGACCCGCCATCCCCCCTTGATCTCAGCGGGGATCTCGATGGGACGCAGTGTCTTGTCGCTGTGGTGCCCGAGGAACACCTTTTCTCCGTCGGCAAACTCGACCTTGAGCGTCCCGCGGTTGCCGTAAAGGTGGATCTGTTTACCGGGCCCGTGGAGAGCGACTCCGCTGAAGTGGTACACCCCTCTCACCCCGCGGGCGTGCTGAGTCAGCACCTGGACGCTGTCGGGGACGCCGACGCGGACCATCTGCCCGAGCTCGAGATCCGGCCGGGTCGGCTCGAAGATGTTCGTCTGCGCGATCACCCGCTCGACCGGGGGCACCCACCGCATCGCCGTCTCGTGGAGAATCCCGAGCGTCAGCATGTTGACGCCGCTCCAGCGGGTCTCCTGCCGCCAGTGGATCGGACGGCTGTAATCCCAGAAGGAGTCATCGGCACCGATGACGACGATCTCGCGAAGGTCGCCGAGGAAGTGGTCCTTCAGTGTTTTCTGAACGAAGGCCCCGCACTCGAGTCCGAAAGGGCTGGGGACGATCTGGGCGACACATTCCGGCCGGGCCCGGGCCGCTTCGACCATCCGCCGGGCCTCGGCGACGTTCGCCGCCATCCGGGCCTCGGTCAGGACGTGCTTTCCCGCTTCGAGCGCCGCACAGGTCACCTCGCAGTGCATGTACGGCCAGGTCCCGATCATGACCGCGTCGACCCCCGGATCGCGGACAAGCGACTGCCAGTCGGGATACACCTTGGGGATGCCGAACTCCTGGGCGACCCGGGCACCGGACTGCGGCGTGCGGTTGACCAGGCCGACGATCTCGACTCCGTCGATGGCGCGAAAGCCGGGGATATGCTTCAAACGCGTGTTGGCACCTGCCCCCACGATCCCGATTCGAACGCGCTGCTTTGTCATCTCGGTGCTCCTCAACTATCGACGATCCGGGGGATTTTAGGGTTCCTCGCCTCAAATGCACGGAGACCGAAGCAGAAGAGGGGGTGAGCCCCTGAATCGACCAGAGACCAGAGACCTGGAGCACCAAATGTGAGAAACCCCGAACTCGTCAGGATTTACGCACACAAGCGCCAGCCCATCAAGGATGACCGATGGACGAGGCGGATGCGCGATGCCACAAACGTCGGCTCATCCGCGGATCTGTAACTCATCCGCGGACCTGTAAGTAAGAGGAGGAGATCTTCAGGCGTGATCGAACTGCCGGACCCCGCGGACCTCGTAGAGATCGGCAAGCCGGATCATGAGGACCCGCTCGAGGGGGCCCTGCTCCGCACCGCGGAAGAACGAATGGCCGAGCAGCGAAGGGGCGATGTCGTTGAGGCCGATGACTGCGAGTTCCCCCACATTCAGCTCGACCGCGAACTTCAGGTCGTACAGGGCCGCAATCTCCTGCGACTCCTGGAACAGCCAGCCGTGGTCGGAAGGGACGCGACGGGGCGTCATCGGGCCGTGATGGATCTCCGGCGTGAATTCAAACCGCGCCCACCCCTCTTCGGCCTTCTCGACCCGCACCCGAATGATGCACCGGGCGGTCTTGAAGGTCTGTCGAGTCACTTCCGAGCCGGAGGGCACGTCGCACTCGAGGAGCGGGACTTCCGGCCAGGTTTCGACGACATGCTCCCCTCCGGAGGGGAGGCCGTACTGCACCCGGTGGATGCGGTGCGTCGCTGACTTGCCATCCGACGAGAGGAGCGCCTGGACCGCAAAGGGAGGCGTCGAAGGGGAGAGACCGAATTGAAACCCATGCTTCCGCATCAGGCTGTGGCTGGCGGGAGAGGAAGCACAGGCTTCGTTCAGGTTCGACCACAAGGCGGTCCCGCACATCGGGTCCCCGACCGAGCGGTCCGCCAGCATGATCTCGACGGAGACGGCGTCCTGCGGTTTGACGAGCGGCGGGAGGAACGGCTTCGAGGTGACAGCGCTCGAGATCGAGGCGGTCGAGAACAGGCTGCAACCCGACCCGAGGCTCGCGGGGAGCGCGAGCGAGGCGACGGAGAGAAGCCAGTCTCGTCGAGTCATTTCATTCCGTGGCCGCCGACAGGGACGGCGGAATAGGTTTGCGGCGGGGCGCAACGACAGAACAGCGGCTGGATCGACCAGCCGAACCGCTTTTAAGCCCGTCGATCCGGAAGGGCAATCGGAAGTGGGGAGCCAGGGGAAACGGGGAGCCCGATCCGGCAGAACCTGCCGTGCCAACGACTTCGCACCGCCGTGACTCATCCCGAGCCGCGGCATTCAGAGCCGGGTCTCAACGGCCTCCAGGTGCGTCGACAGGCCCAGGGACTGAGAGGCGACTCTCAAGCTGAACGGCGGAGCGGCGAGGGAACGGCGGGGGTCTCAACCTCCGACCGTTCTTCCGAATCGGACGGCCGTGCGATCCGATCGAGACGTCCGACCACCATGACAGGAACGATCAGGAGCGTTCCCGCGACCCCGGCGATGAGCCCGGCGGCCGCGACGAAAGCGACCTCTTCCAGGACCCCGGTCAACATCCATCCGGCCACCATCGCCGCCGAGGCAAGCGCGATCGCCAGCGTGACGACAGTGCGGCTCGACTCCGCCAATGCGGCCTGGAGAGCTGTCGCGGCGTCCCGATCTCCGCGCATCCGCTGCCGGGCGCTGCCAAGGATTCGCATCGAGGCCGACACGGCCACGAGGGCCGCAACATTGCAGGAAAGGATCGAAAGCAGGCTCAAAGGCTTGCCAGCGAGGGCGAAGCCCCCGAGGACAGCCGCCTGGCAGAGGTCGCTCGGAACCGTCACGGCCAGGGCCGCCGGCAGATCCGCGAGCAGGAGACTCACGATCACCGTGGCGGCGACGCACGATACGGCGAGCATCACAATCAGGGCGATGCGCTGTCCGCGAACCTGCGCCGCCCGGGCAAGCGGAGCTCCCGCAATCTGGTGATGCACTCCCGGCTCGAGACGGATCTTCTGCGGGATCGCAGTGCCGATCCGCTTCAGCAGCCCGTCGAGGCCTGCGGTCGCGTCTCCCCGGACCTGGATCGTCCAGACCTCGTCCGACTCGCCCGCTGCTTTCGAGGTCGCTCCGAACGACAGGAGCGACGCGATCTCCGGCGACTTCTCGCCTCGGAGTTTCTCTTCCGTCGTCTTCGAAAGCCGATTGAACGTGACACGCTCGCGGGTGGAGGCGTTCTCATCGATCGTCCGCGACGGATGAAGGTCAGCCGCCGAGTAGACGCCTGTGACGCCGCTGACCTGTCGCAGGTCGGCCTCGATACCGCGGATCAGCTCCATCCGTTCCAGGAATCGGAGCCGCTCCTGGGCGGAACGATCGAACCGGATTCTCGTCTCGATCAGGTTCGTTCCGGCGAGGAAGTCGTTCGCTTCACGCGACTCTTTCGAGAGGGCCGCCATCTCCGCAAGTTGCCGACCGAGATCGAGGTCCGGCCTGGCGAACCACAGTCCAGCGGCGGCGAGCGCCGCGAGCCCAAGCGCTCCTCGCCCGATCCACCGTCCCGGTCCGGTCAGGAGGAGTGAAGCTTCTTCGCTGGCGTCGACCTCGATCGCGCTATCGAGCGGCAGGATGTTCGATTCCAGGAGGGCGAACGTGAGGGCGATCATTCCCGTCATCGCGGCCGCCGCCGCACGGAGCGACGGAGAGGGGGCAACCATCATCACTGCGCTGGCGACCAGCAGGACGAGGGTGGCGGACCGGGTCCCTTGGCGGCGCACGTCCGGATCGGTCGAGGGAACGGACGCACCGAGCAGCAAGGCGAGCGATGCCGCCGTTCCACCGAGGAAGCCGCCGGCGGCGAGGGTGTCGAACGGAACTCTCGCCAGTCCGAAGCCTCCCACCGCGAGCAGCAGCACAAGGCTCGTGAGGCCGAGCGAGATCAGAA
>JAEYWB010000725.1 GCA_023429275.1 Planctomycetota bacterium | reverse complement strand
GTCATGTGGATCGTGATCCGGTCCTGGGTCAGACCGTGCTTCGCCATTTCGCCTTCGATCTCGTCCATGACCGACGGCATGACCCGCTCGGCCTCCGTCACGGCGAGGCCGCACGTGGGGTAGGCAGGGCAGGAGATTGAGTATCGCCGTGTCAGCGTCAGCTCGTGTTCCTGCTTGCAGCCGTGGTCGGCGAGGATTCTGTTGATGTCCCCTTTATCCTTCGGATCGATGTCGCACAGGATCACCCCCTGCAGCGGGGTGAGCCGGGTCTCCATGCCGTAGGTGGTCAGCAGCTTGCGGAACATGGCCTTGAGCTGCAGCGGACCTTCATCCTTGAGCCGGCCATTCTCGATGTTGATCCCGAGGAACAGCTTGCCGTCCCCCTGCTCGTGCCAGCCGATGTGGTCGTCGACGTCGGTCACATCGACGGGATGGAGATCACGAAGCGGCTTGCCGTAGTACTCGGCGACCTTGTTACGGAACCACTCGAGCCCACGGTCGTGGATCAGGTACTTCAGCCGGGCCTGCTTGCGGTCGGTCCGGTTGCCGAAGTCCCGCTGGACCTTGACGATCGCTTCGCCGACCGGGATCGCCTCTTCCGGGGTCACAAAGCAGAGCCGCTTGGCGAGAGCCGGGAACGTCGTCTTCTTGGCAGGAGTCACTCCCATGCTGCCGCCGGCGACGACGTTGTAACCGATGATCTTCCCCCCCTCGACGACCGCGATGAATCCGGTGTCCTGGGTGTAGACATCAATGCAGTTGTCCTCCGGGAGCGTCACCCCGAACTTGAACTTGCGAGGGAGGTAGGACTTGCCGTAGATCGGCTCGTCCTCGACCTTCGCCTCCTGATGGACCAGCTCGCTCTGGTCGCCATCTTTCAGCCAGATCTCGTAGTAGGCGCTCGTCCGCGGACGGAAGTGATGGGCGATGTCGGCCGCGAGCTTCTGCATCTCGGCGTGGATGGTGCTGCTGTTATGCGGCGCGGGGCAGCACATGACGTTGCGGCAGACGTCTCCGCAGGCGGCGAGCGTCGAGAGCTTGATGTCGTTGATGCCCCGGATCGTCTCCTTGAGCGTCGTCTTGAGGATCCCGTGGAGCTGAAACCCCTGCCGGTCGGTGATCCTGAGCGTCCCGTTTCCGAACTTGTCGCACAGGTCAAGTTCGCCGAGGAACTGCGCGGCGGTCACCTTTCCGCCCGGAACGCGGCTCCGGACCATGAACATGAAATGCTTCCCCTCGCTCCGCACATCCCGGTCGTCCTGCTGGTAGGTGCCGTGTGCCTTGAGGAGGTTGACGTTGTCTTCGCAGAAGACCGGCTCGCCGTTGACCAGTTCCGACGCGATGCTCCCGCGGAGGAAGTTGCTGGACTCCTTGACATGTTCAAGATGACTGGGATTACCTTTGTCGGCCATGGCGGGCACTTCTTCGTACGAACGTGCAGACGGGGAAACTCGCGGCGGGCGGAGGGGCGATTTCCTTGGAAACCCGAAGAATATCGCTCGCTTCCATCGTAGTGGAGCGGGTCAGGGCGTGGGGAGGGTAAATCTCCCGCGGGGCGGCGCGGTCCCGATTGGAGGAAAACGTAAGCTTTGATGCGTCGCAGCCGCGGGAATTGCCGCGTAGAGGTGAACCTTCCGGACGCCGGCACGCTCGACACCTGGAAAAGTGATCGTGAAGGCCCTGCTCCTCCGATCTTCCCAAGCAGGCTGAACTTGGAGCGATTACCTCTCGTCTCTACGATCCCCGCGTAACAAGTCTCCGCGAGCCGCACACGCGAGACTCCGCCGCAGCGGGGCCCTCTCCGCTGCCGACCGGTCCCGAACACCGGCGCGTCCTCCTTTATCCCAGGTCATGCCGTGAACATGGACACTCTTCCCCCCGCGCCGGCCGTCGATCCTCACGCGAGGCACACCCAGGCAGATCGAGCCCGGAACTACAGGTACTTCGACCTCGTGATGGTCGGCTTCGTCACGGTCCTGCTCTGCTCGAACCTCATCGGTCCCGGCAAGAAGTCGCAGATCGATCTGCCGTTCTCGCTTCCGTTCCTCGGCGCGGCCCTCGTCATCCCGGCCGGACACCTGTTCTTCCCGATCAGCTACATCTTCGGCGACGTCCTGACCGAAGTGTACGGTTACGCCCGCTCGCGGCGGGTCATCTGGGCGGGATTTGGAGCTCTGCTGTTCGCGACGCTCATGACGCTCGTGATCCTCTGGATGCCCCCGCAGAACAGTGACGGATACGTGCGCGATCTTCAGCCCGCGCTCGAGTACGTCTTCGGCAACGGATGGCGGATCATGCTCGCCTCGCCGATTGCGTTCTGGTGCGGAGATTTCGCCAACTCCTACGTCATGGCGAAGATGAAGCTCTGGACGAACGGCCGTTTCCTGTGGATGAGGACGATCGGCTCCACGATCGTCGGACAGGGGGTCGACAGCATGGTCTTCCTCCCGATCGCCTTCTGGGGGACCTGGAAGACAACGATGTTCGAGGCGATCCTGACCAACTGGGCGCTCAAGGTCCTGGTCGAAGTTCTCTTTACGCCGCTGACCTATCTGGTCGTGAACTTCCTGAAGCGTGCGGAGCAGGAGGACTTCTACGACACCGATACGAACTTCACGCCGTTCTCCCTCAAGAACTGATCCGGTTCGTTCGAACGGAATGCGGAGTCGCGGGCGACGTTCCGATGGAATGGACCAGGCTCTATCGCCCCACAGCGCGGTAACGAAAGCGGGTGTTGAACGGACGGAAGCCGAACCGCGACGGAGGCTGCATCGACTGCGCCGGATCGGGCTGCGGCACGAGGAGCGGCCCCGTCGGCACCTGGGACGGAATCGTCGATGGGACGGGAGATCCGAGGTTGGGCGGGGCGCCGTAGGGGGCCGTTGGCGGCGCGGGGCCGTTCCGCTCGATCGTGCCGGGATTCGCCCCTCGTGACTCCAGCCGGATGATGAGCCAGCCCGACTCGGCCTCGACCGATGCGACCGAAACGGGCAGGGTCCGGCCGCCGCTGAGCGGAACCGAAAAGCTTCGCGCGATTGAGATCGGCTTGAACTGGTGGATCACTCCCTGGCGAATCAGCTCATTCGCCGCCGCATCGGCGGACGGGTCGGTCGCCTTGACATGGACATGCTCCGGCTCGATCTGGATCGCATCCGCTCCGAATGTCACCTGGAGGGGAACTGTGATGACCCGGTCGGAAAGCCGCGGCCCGGTGACCGGCTGGATGGCGGTCGTCAGTTTCAGCTCGACCCGCCCTTCCTGGAACCGCAGCATCACGGGGTCCTGCCGGGCCAGGATCAAGGTCACCATCGGCTCGCCTGGGGCCGCGGGATCTTCGACCGGTTTGCCCAGCAGGCCGCCGATCTGGCTTCCGATTCGGGCGAGGTGCGTGTCGGGGATCGAGAGCCCCCCGAGCCGGGCCTGGGCCAGAAGCCCTTCCACGAGCGTCTCGTGAACGGCGATCGACAGCCCCCGCTCGAGGCAGGGAGGGGGACCGCTCGCCTCCTCGCCGGGGGAGAGCCGCACGCTGAGTGTGAGCGCCTGCTCCGAACTGCGGGCCTGGAGCGCGATCGGAACGACGTTCGCCTTCTGGAGCTTCGGGCGAATGTCGGCGATCGCCTCGTTCAGCTTCACGAGCTCCGCGTCGACCAGCGTATTGAACTGCGGAACCACCTGCTCGGTGATCTTGTAGGCCGCGATCCGCTCCGCCTCGGGGCGACGCTGCTCCGCCTGCGACACGGCGTAGGCACTCGCGAGCGGACCGAGCAGCGGGATGCCGGTCAGCTGCGTCTGCGCGCCGACCGTCTGCTGCGAAATATTGAGGAATGCCGCCGGACTGCGGGTCGACACGACCTCGCCCGTGAACTCGATCGCCTTGCTGACCAGGAATCGCGAGTCCCCCGTCGTATCGATCGCCGCCTGGGGGGTCATGGCCCGGGTCTGATTCCGAGTGTTCCCGGTCAGTTCGAGCTGCGCCAGCCCGATCCGGTCGCTCGGCCGGAAATTGATCCGCGTCTGCGTGTCGGTCGTCTGGCTTCCCTGGACCCGCGCTCCGAGAATGCAGTCCTGGATCGGCCCCTGGTCGGTCCGCTGCTGGTAGACGAACGGATTCGCGAAGTCCTCCCCGATGACGATGTGCAGTCCGAATCCCGCCGGAGTTCCAGCCATCGGGCCCGGCCCCGAGCTGTAGCCCGCGCCGTACGGGACGGTCGAAGGGAAAGGGGTGGGGCCAGGAGTGGGTGAATAAGGGATTGTCGACGGGCTGTCCGGCGAGGGGGTGAGAGGGAGCGGCGTCCCGGGGATCGTCGAGCGGGAGTCCGGGAGCGGGACCGACTCGACGTCGAGCGGGGTGACCTTCCGGACTCGCTCGGGGATGGTCGTCGCCGGAGCGGGAGGCCGCGTCGTCGGGGGGAGGACGGGGATCGTCGAAGGAGAACCGGGCGAAGTGGAAGGGGGCGTGTACGGAACGGCCGTGCTGTCGTCCAACGGAGGAACGAGGATCGGCGGGAGTTCCGGTGCGTCGGCGCGGGCGGCCGCGGAATCGACCGGGGCGAATGCGGGGCGCAGGCTCACCGACGTCGCGACGAGCGACCAGGCGAGAAAAGTGCGCAGTCCGTTGTTTCGCATCGAGTCACCTCCGCAAACGGGCGGTCAGCGGCGAACTCGCAATTGTTATTCCCCCATTTGACGCAGGGCGGAACGATGTCCCGACAACTCTGCAGAACCACCGGATTCCCGCGCCGGAGCCCGCGTCTTTCGTATTCGCGAGAATGTCGACGCTCCCTCTCCAGTTTGCCGCCACTTGAGGAAAGCGGCCTCGCAATCCTCGGTTCCGCAACATTCGCGCTTGCGGCGATCGTCCGGAAACTCGAGTGGAGAAATTTTCTCATCCTGCCCAGCTTCTGTAACCCGCAAACCGGCCGCGGTCTTTCGGTCACTCCCCGTTCGCCCTGTCTCCAATCGGCGGCGGAGACAGGGAAAGCTCGCCGCGGGTAAGAATGGGATTCTCCCGTTGCAATCTCGAAAACCGGGCGTGGGATTGGATTCGCCCGCGCGGCCTCTCGATAACTCTCAAGCCGGGTGACGCTGACAGATAAAAGACCGCGAGGGATGGATGAGCGGGGCAATTTCGGAAGAGTCCGCAAAGGTGGCTGACCTGCTGGCGGAGATCGCCCAGTTGAAGTCGCAGCTCCTGCACGCCCAGAAAATGGTGTCAATCGGGGCGCTCAGCTCATCGATGACGCACGAGTTCAACAACATCCTGATGACGGTCATCAACTACGCGAAGATGGGTCTGCGGCACAAGCAGCCCGCCGATCGGGACAAGGCGTTCGAGAAGATCCTCGCCGCCGGCCAGCGGGCGTCGCGGATGACGACCGGGATGCTCGCCTTCGCTCGGGCCAAGGGAGACCACCGCGAGTCGCTCAATGTCGCACGGCTCGTCGAAGACGTTCTCGTGCTGGTGGAGAAGGACCTGCAGATGCACCGGGTCCGGCTCGAGCCGCAGCTTGCACCGGACGTCTATGCGGAGATCAACGCCGGCCAGGTGCAGCAGGTGATCCTGAACCTGATCGTCAATGCCCGCCAGGCGATGCCGAATGGCGGAAACCTGACCGTGAGTGTCCGCCGCAACGCGGAAGAAGGCTTTGCGGAGATCATGGTCCGGGACACGGGGAGCGGCATCCCGGCCGAGAAGCTCCCGCACATCTTCGAGCCGTTCTACACGACGAAGAAGCCGGACGAGCGCGGCCAGGGGGGAACGGGCCTGGGGCTTTCGCTCTGCAAGCAGGTGGTCGACAGCCACCGCGGCCGCATCCGCGTCGAAAGCGTCCCCGGCCAGGGAACGGCCTTCACGATCAAGCTGCCGCTCGCGGTGGCCCCGATCGTTCACCAGAACGCGGCAATGCGGGCGAGTTGATTAGCCGGCACGCGAAAGCGTCCGGTTTGAACCGTGGGCTAGCGCCCGGCGGCTAATGAGTTTCAGGCCGCCTTCCGCCCGATCGAGATCGTGTCGACGATCGGCGGGAAGCCGTGCGACGCGCGGCGGTGGCCGGTCAGCGAGTTGAACACGACGCGCACGAACCGCTTGGCCGACTTCGAGAACGGTTCGAGCGCCTCGCTCGTGCTGAGCTCGGTCTTGAGGCCGGCCTCTTCGTGCAGCGTCTTCATCCCTTCGGGATAGATCCGCCAGCAGTCGATCGGGGCCTCGTGGTAACCCCAGCTGACCGGGTTGATCGTCAGGACGGCGCCCCCCGGCTTGCAGACGCGGGCGAGCTCCTTGATCCAGACCCACGTCTTGCGGACATGCTCGACCACCTGGCCCGACACGACGATGTCGTAGGTGTTGTCGGGGATCGGGAAGCTGTATTCCCCGTTGGTCCGGAACGTCAGACGCGGGTCTTCGAAGATATCGATCGTATCCCACTGCATCGCGACGTCGCCGATCAGCTTGCGGAACGACGAAGGATGATTGTCAGGACCGATCTCCAGCACCTTGACTCCCGGGCGGAAGAGGTGCAGGCCATGCTTCTTGAGGAGGAGTTGGCTGTTGAGATGCATGACGATTTCCGAAGGATGTCTGAAAGAGAATCGGATTCTTTTGCCACAGAGGGCACAGAGGACTTAGAGAGGCGATCACCGTAGGGACGACTGGCTGACGGGTTCGGAGGCCACTTTCCGCCGTTCGCAACTCTCTGTGTTCTCTGTGACCTCTGTGGCTAACCTGGTCAGGCCGCTGCCTTCTGCGACTGCGCGCGGCGGCGGAGCCAGCCGTCCGGATGGTGCGTGATCGGGAACCGGGTGCAGAGATCGGTATCGATCTCGAACTCGGGATGCGTCTTGAGGAAGTCGTGCAGCGCCTTGAGCGGTCCGGGGCGTCCGCGGCGGAAGCGGCCGAGGGTGTCGATGACGCCGTCCTGAACGAGCATCAGGCTCCCCGGCGTGACCAGTTCCGAGTAGAGCTCGAGCTCCGCGCGGACATGCTTGGCCGAGTGATCGCTGTCGAGGATCACCATGACGGGACCCTTCGCGGCCTTGGCGGCCTTCTTCATCTGGCTGAAGACCTCGTCCCCGGTCGAGCTGCCGATGAGACACTTGACCCGCGGGTGCTTGAGGTCGTGCAGCTTCTCGACGTCGACCGTGATGACCTGGCCTTCGCCGATCAGGTCGAACAGCTGGGCGTAAAAGAACGACGAGCCGCCGCGGTTCGTCCCCGTCTCGAGGATCAGCGACGGGCGGAGCGAGAAGATCGTCTCCTGGGTGGTCCACAGGTCGAAGATGTTCTGCCAGATGGGGTTTCCCGCCCAGGTGATATGCCCGAAGTTCTTGGTGCTCTTCACCAGGTCGCGGAAGAAGATCTTGCTGACGAGCGATTTGACAGGGGCGAGGGCCCCCTTGTGATACGTTGACTTCGGTCGCATGCGTGCATCCTTGCCGTGAGCGAATCCGCGGGAATCGGCGGACTCTATGGAAGTTATGCAAAACGCGACAAGAGGAATTCGAGGTCTCGTCAGGCCGTTGACGCTGCCCGCCGGCCGAGAGACATTGAACATGCCGAAGCGTCGCCGGGGTTCCGTCGATGGCCACGTCGGCAGTTGAAGAGGTGACGCGATGACTCAACCTCCAGGCGGCGTATCGAAGCACGGATTCTCGAAGCCGATGCTTCTGGGGTTGTTGGTGACTCAGATCGCCGCAATGGCGCTGGCACTCTTCGCCCTCTCGATGTCGCCTCCTCCGTACCCGTGGTTGATTGCCGTCCCGGTGGTCTGCGTCGCCTACGGGGTGTGGATCACGTGGTCAGCCATCCAGCGATGCCGGTGATCCCCTGTCTCTCCAGTGGCCGATGAGTCTTGTCGCAATCGGAGGGAGCTGACGAGGGGCTATTCCATCTCTTGTCTGGCCGCGATGACGGAGGGATCACCAGAAGAAGGCCAGGCGGCTGGTACCGAAAATGACGATGTCGAGAATCAGTCAGGTTC
>JAEYWB010000945.1 GCA_023429275.1 Planctomycetota bacterium | reverse complement strand
CGCCGCTTCGACGAGTTCCTCGACCTGGCCGAACGCGGTGAACTGGCGACGGCGAAATCGATCGACCTCGCCGAGCGGCCGGGGGTATTTCCCACCGGCCCGTTCCGTGTGACCCGCGATGCGGCGGGAACCCGTTCGATCGAACTGGGGGCTGGCGGGCCCGGCACCGATCTCGCCACAGCAAGCAGCCTGTTCGACGAGCTGGGGATCCTCAACCACCTGCGGGACGTCACCGACCTGCGTGCCGACCTCCACATGTTCACTTCCGACACACTCAAGCGGCTCGGAAGTCTCCGGAAGCTCGAGGTCCTCTCCCTTCGCCACGCCGGGAGTACGGATTCCGCATCACTCAAGCGGGTCGATACCGACCTGCGCGAAGCCCTTTCTCAATTGACCGGACTGAAGCGGCTCGATCTGGTGCATGCCTTCGGCATGGCAGCGGGCGTACCGCCGCTGCCGAATCTCGAGCTCCTGGCGATCGGGCCGACCCTCCACCTCGAGCAGTCGCTTCGCACGGTGGCCGAGCATTCCCCCCGACTCTCGACGCTGGTGCTCGTCGGTTATCCCCAGCAGACTCTCCTGCCCGGCGAGCGGGAGGCACTGCGGAAGATGCCGCACCTCCGGACCGTTTACATCGAAGGCTTTACGGACGCGGCGGCGACGCGGGAGACACTGCGGGGAGATCTCCCCGCGGCGTGGTTCCCGCGCAGCGTCTATCACCCGCGGAGAGTCTTCGGAGCCCTCTATCTCGTTCTCGGGGCGATGTTCCCGCACATGATCCTCTGGATGCAGTCGCTCGTCTGCTTCAGCCTGGGGACGGCGCAGATTCTTCCGAGGTTCCGCGGAGCGCACCTGGCGGTTCCTGCGGTGGTGGCCGTTGTCATGCTGACTGCCGGGATGGGAGTCTCGCTCTGGCTCGGACTCGCTCCGCTCCCTGCCTTCCTCCTCCTTCTCGCGGGAGCGGGGATTTCGACGAACCCCCAGCCTCTGGTCGACCTGACGCCGCGCGGGACCTGGATTCTCCGCGCCCTGGTCGCATGGCGGGTCGCGGTTGTCGGAACGATTGCCCTCCTGGTGTTTCGGGGCAAGCCGACGCTCGACGCCCTTCTTCTCGGCGAGTTCGCAGCCATTACGGTCACCCTTCTCATGATCGAGCTGGCGGCCTGGTGCTGGGTGATTCCGCGCCTTGTCCGGCAGGCCCGCGTCCTCGCCGAAGTCGGGACACCGCTCATTCCCGGACTGGTTCATGTCGACCAGTTCTCGATGCAGCCCGTCGCCTGGCTTTCCCCCAAGGCGGACCGCTCGAGCCCGAGCGACAACTGGTCGGACCATTCCCTGGAGCGATTGCTGTCCGGCTCCCGGAGGAGTCTCTCGATGCTCCTCCGCGGTGGAAATCCCGGCGTCGTGGGCCATGTTCGCGCCATTGTGATCGCATTCCTCTTCGTCTCGATGACACTGGTGTTTCAGCCTCATCTACCCGGGGACTTCACCCGGAAGCTCATGAGGGCACTTCCCTTCGCCGGTATCCAGGGAGCCATCCTGTTCGTCAGCTGGGTGTTCCTCCGGTGGATCGGCCGGCGTCAGGTCCTGTCTCACGAATTTCTGCGGCCCGTCTCTCGTGGGGATTACTTCCGGGGGCTCTGGAAGGCGACTTCCTTCGAGCTCGCCCAGGTGCTGGCGTTCGTGTTCGTTGTCGGGGGCGTGACGCTTGCGCTCCAACGGGTAGGGCCGCTCGCCTGGGGCAGTCTCATCATCGGAACCGCGGGACTCTTCCTGGTGCTTCACGGATTCCTGCTGTGGACACTGACGGCACGCCGGCTGTGGGTTCCCCTGATGACCGGGTTCGCGATGGTGACGATCGTGTTTCCCTTCAGTGGTGTCCTGATCGCGGCTTCCACTTCGTCGGCCGGGCCGGCTCGGGCGGCATCGTCTTTCCCGATCCTTCTCGGCCTTCCTCTCCTGGGGATCGCACTCGGCACCGCTCTCCAGATCTGGCAGCGACGGCGGTGGGATAAACTGGAACTTGGGTGACGACGTGGCCTTCGGCCCTACCCCAGGTCTATCGAACTGACCGCTCATCCTGAGCGATTGTCTCGATGGCGGCGACTCTCGGGCCGACGGCCGGGCCAGAAGAACGATCGGCCTGTTGAGCTGGAGGCGGAGCGGGTGACAACAGGCCCCCTCCTCCGGGAGTCTCGCTCCTCGCTGCCGGTCGCCGCCTCAACGAAAAACGCCTGCGGATATCGCGATCCGCAGGCGTTGATTCTTCCAGTGCTCTGGTCGGACGGGTCAGGCCGTCCGCGGGGGGACCTTGTCCGGATCGATGCCGAGGTCCTTGAGGACCTGCGGCAGCTGGCCGCGATCGAACGCTTCCTGGCGGGAAAGGGCTTCGAGGGTCGCGTAGACCGTGCACTCGGCGTCGATCTCGAAGTGCCGCCGGAGGGCCGGCCGCGTGTCGCTGCGCCCGAAACCGTCGGTGCCGAGGACGATGTAGTCCCCCGGGATCCACTGCCGGATCTGGTCCGGAACGGCGCGGACGTTATCGCTGGCGGCGATGAACGGTCCCTTGGCGTCGGCGAGGACCGATTCGAGATACCCCTTCTTCGCCGGCTCCGACGGGTGGAGACGGGACCACCGGGTGGCGGCCATCGCGTTGCGGCAGAGCTCGTTGTAGCTCGTGACGCTCCAGACATCGGCGCCGATGCCGTACTTCTCGGCGAGGATCTGCTGGGCTTTCAGAACGCCGTTGAGGATCGTGCCGCTGCCGAAGAGCTGCGGACGGACCTTCTGGTTCTTCTGGCTTTCCGTCGACTTGAACTTGTAGATCCCCTTGAGGATCCCCTCGTTGACCCCTTCGGGCATCGAAGGCATCGAGTACTGCTCGTTGTAGATCGAGAGGTAGTAGAAGATGTCTTCATTCTCGACATACATCCGCCGCAGGCCGTCCTGAATGATGACGGCGAGCTCGTAGGCGTAAGCCGGGTCGTAGGCGATCAGGTTCGGCACAGTCGAGGCAATGAGCTGGCTGTGGCCGTCCTCGTGCTGGAGACCTTCCCCGTTGAGGGTGGTCCGGCCCGAAGTTCCTCCCATGAGGAATCCCTTGCAGCGGGAGTCTGCGGCGAGCCAGATGAGGTCGCCGACCCGCTGGAAGCCGAACATCGAGTAGTAGGTGTAGAACGGGATCATCTGGATGCCGAGGTTGGCATACGCCGTCCCCGCCGCCACGAACGACCCCATCGCGCCTGCTTCGTTGATTCCCTCTTCGAGAATCTGGCCGTCCGTCGATTCCTTGTAGTAAGACAGGCTTGCCGTTCCGTCGGCGGCGACCTTGTCGACCGGCTCGTAGAGCTGTCCTTTGCTGGAGTAGATCCCCACCGAGGAAAACATCCCCTCGAAGCCGAAGGTGCGGGCTTCGTCAGGAATGATGGGGACGATCCGCTTGCCGATCCCCTTGTGACGGAACATGTTCGTCATCATCGCGCCGAAGGCCTGCGTCGTGGACGCCGTCGAGCCTTCCGCCTTGATCTGACGTGCGAACACCTTGTCGTCGAGCTGCGGAATGTCGAGCTTCTCTTTCGTCGGCTTCCGGGCCGGCAGCGAACCGCCGAGCTGCTCGCGGCGCGACTTCAGGTACGCCATCTCCACGCTGTCTTCAGCCGGCTTGTAGTACGGAACGTGCGAGAGGTCCGCGTCCTCGACGGGGATTCCGAACCGGTCGCGGATGTATCGAACGCTTTGCTCGTGCTTCGAAAACTTCTTGGCGTTGTGGGCGACGTTCCGCCCCTCCGCCTCTTCACCGAGGCCGTATCCCTTGATCGTCTTCGCAAGGATGACCGTGGGGGCTCCCTTGTGGTCTGTCGCATGCTTGAAGGCCGCGTAGACCTTCTCCACGTCGTGGCCGCCGCGGCGCATCTTCGTCAGCTGTTCGTCGCTGAGGTGGTCCGTCAGGGCCTGGAGTTCCGGATCGTTGAAGAAGTGCTGGCGGATATAGTCGCCGGACGAAACCACGTACTTCTGGTACTGGCCGTCGACGATCTCGCCCATCCGCTTGACCAGCTTGCCGCTGTAGTCCTTGGCTAGAACGGGATCCCAGTCGCTTCCCCAGATCACCTTGATGCAGTTCCAGCCGGCTCCGCGGAAGGCCCCTTCGAGCTCCTGGATGATCTTGCCGTT
>JAEYWB010000928.1 GCA_023429275.1 Planctomycetota bacterium | reverse complement strand
ATGGGCTTCGATTGCGGCGACTTCTTTCCGGTCGCTTCTGTCCCAGATCCGAAGCTTTCCTTTCGAATCGCCGGCCGCCAGCCATCGGCCGTCGGGAGAAACCGCGATGGCAAGAATCGGGCGCTCCACCTCTCCACTGGCGACATCAGCCAGCAGATCCGCGGCGGGTTCCGACGCCGACGGCTTCCAGAGAGTGACCTTCGCCCCGCCAAGGCAGAACTCTCTTCCATCCGGCGCGATCGCCATGCACTGCACGCCGTGGTCCGAGAAGCCGTCGTAGCAGGCCAGCATCTCGAGCGGAGGCTCCTCGCTGATGGCCCAGCGGGCGAGCTGTTCCGCAGAGGGATTCACCGGAGCCGGGGCCTTCACCGGGGCCTGGCCGACCTGCTCCATGGGAGCCGCCGCGGCCGGGCTTGCCGGCGCGGCCTTCCCGGGAGTCTCGGCCGAGGCCGCAACGGGGGCGACGGACGGCTCGGCAGAAGTCGAAGGTGCGACTCCGCGCGGAGTGCCGGCTGTCTCGGTCGCCTCCGCCTGACTGGGACCGGCCGACGGAGCGGGTGCGTCGGCACCACAACCGCTGATCACCAGGCCCGTCATGACGAGCCCGAGCGAGAGAAGCCGCAATGGCGTGGGCACGAACACAATCCGTTCCGGGTGTGGATGCATCGTCGATTCCTGGCGACAATAGGGACCGGGCCGGCTCGAGCCGCCGGACAGCCTCAAAGAAGATCTCCCGCCGCAGAGGGCCGAGATTCGGAGAAGATCGTCGAGAATCGACTGGAAGGCAATTGTGGCAAACCGCAGCGGTTCTTCTTCGTCTGACGCTGCTCCTCATTCGCGTGACGCGGGTCTACGATGTGCCGGAAGGTTCGTCGGGATCTGCAACAACGGGGTGGTCGATGATGCGCTGGCTGGGAGGCGTTCCGTTCCTCTTCTGGGCGTTCCTGGGATTGACGGCTTCGGCCGCGGATCCTGAGGGCAAGCCGCGGGTGATCGTCTGCCTCGGCGATTCAATCACCAAGGGGGTCCGTCCCGGTGTCCTCCCGACCGAGACATTCGCGGCGCTCCTGGAGCAGCAGCTCAGCACGGCAGAGAAGCCCGTGCGCGTCGTCAACGCCGGAGTTGGCGGGGAGCAGACCGACCAGGCACTCGCGCGGCTCGGCAAGGTGCTGAACGAGCACCAGCCGGACGTCGTCACGATCATGTACGGCACGAACGACTCGTACGTCGACAAGGGAGCAGCGTCGGAACGGATCGCCCCGTTGAGGTTCCGCGCGAACCTCGTCGCTCTGGTCGAGCGGGTCAGGCGGTTCGGAGCCGAGCCGGTCCTGATGACCGAGCCTCGCTATGCCGAGAAGTCCGGCCCGAACGGCATCGGCGAGCACTGCAACATCCGTCTCGAGAAGTTTGTCGAGCTGACCCGGTCGGTCGCCGAGGAACTTGATTCCCCGCTCGTCGACCACTTCGCCGGCTGGTCGGCAGCAGTCCAGCAGGGCCGCGACCTGCGGGACTGGACGACGGACGGTTATCACCCCAATCCGGCCGGACATGCCGAGATGGCGGCCCGGATGCTCGCCCCACTGACGCCGCGCGACCTTCCCGAGGCGCTCGCCTGGGTGGCGCAACCCGACTCGTCGATTGCACCGCGGGAGTGGAACGCGGTAACGATCCCCGGCGTTCAGGTCTTCAGGCGTCCCGGAGCGGTCTACTTCGTGTTTCGCGACGCGCCGCGCGGAGCGATCAGCTTCCCCCGTCTCAATAACGTCGTGAAGCAGATTTGGGTTCAACCTCTGCCGCGTCAGCCGGAGGAACGTGAGGCGATGCCCGGCCCCTGGACGCCTCCCGTTAGCTCCCTTCTGTCGCTCCGACAGTCACCGACGACCTGGACCATCCCGATCGAGAAGGAACTGTCGTCGCCGGCGGTCGTCGTTCTCGAGGTCGAGGGCGTGCCGACCTTCGCCCCGCCCGGGGGATATATCTGCCGCCCCGGCCGGGACGGAGTCATCGTCCTTCCCTCGCATCATGCGCTGACGCATGGCGAAAAGCTTCAGTTCGAACCGCTGACTCACAAAAACACGGTCGGCTTCTGGGTGAACCCAAAGGACTGGGCGGGATGGAAGTTCGAAGCCCCGCCGGGCGAATACGAGTTGCGGGTCTTTCAGGGATGCAGCGGACATGCGGGGAGCGACGTCGTGGTCCGGATCGGCAAGGCGGAGTTACCGTTTCAGGTCGCTGAGACCGGACACTTCCAGAACTTTCGCTGGCGGAGTCTCGGCCGCGTGACGCTGAATTCGGCCGATGTGCAATCCCTCGAGCTCCGCTGCAGCAAGCTCGCGAAGGGGGCGGTGATGGATGTCCGCCAGATCCGGCTCGTTCCCGTGACACCCGTCCCCGCGTCCTCCGCGGCGAACCTGTGGGACAGCGTGGCCGACATCGTCCTGCCGGCTCTCACGCGACAGCCGCCGGCCGCGGGACGGCGTTGTGTCATGACGCTCGAAGGGGAATCGGCTGCCTATCACGTCGCCTATTTCCCGACCGACTGGCAACCCGGCCGCCGCTTTCCGGTCCTCATTGAATGGACGGGTAATGGGCCCTACCGCAACGAACTCGGCGATGTCTCGACGGGTCGGGCAGAGCAGGCGGAACTTTCGATCGGCCTCGCAGGGACTGACGGCGCGATCTGCCTCAGCGTTCCGTACCTCGACGACGCCGGAGTTCCCGTTACGCAGTGGTGGGGAACTTCGCCGGAGCACCGCCCGGAGAGGACGCTTGCCTATGCCCGCGCCGCCATTGCGGACATTTGTGAGAAGCACGGCGGCGACACGGACAAGCTCGTGCTGACGGGATTCTCACGCGGAGCGATTGCCGCCCACGCTCTCGGCCTTCATGACGATGAGACGGCCAGGCTCTGGAAGGGATTCCTCTGCTTCAGCCACTTCGACGGCGTTCGCAAGTGGCCCTTCGCGGGAAGCGACCCCATGAGTGCCCAGGCTCGCCGGCAGCGGCTGGGAGACCGGCCCGTGCTGGTCCTCGCCGAGTCGAGCGCGGTCGCAGGAGCATCGCTCAAGGACGTGAAACAGCACCTTGAGCAGACGGGCGCGAACCTCACGAAGTTCCAATTCGTCGAGACCGGCTTCGTGAACCACGACGACGCGTGGACGCTACGCCCGTCGGCGGCTCGCGAACGAGCCCGATCCTGGCTTCGCGATGTGTTGATGTCGAAGTGATGCAATGGCCGCATCGGATGATGCCAGATCTCCTTCCGGTCGTGTCGCTGCGCTCACCCGCCGCCAAGGGCTGACAGGCACTCCGGGCTATCTGTTACCGGCGTCGCCACTTAGAACTGGTCTTATGGTCCGTAGGCGAACCCCTGACGGACCGGTATCGTGCGAGAGCGCTTCCTGACGGCGTCCCGTCCGGTCCTCCTTCTCCTTCGTTCTTCCAGGTCCGCCATGCGCCCTACCCTCCTGATTCTCGCCCTGCTGCTTGCGCACGCCGGTGTCGCCCGGGCTGATGACCTCCCCACCTGGCTCGACAGTCACATTGCCGAGCTCGTCGATCTCTATCGACACTTCCATCAGAACCCTGAGCGATCCTTCGACGAGGAGAAGACCGCCGCGCGACTGGCCGAGGAACTCAAGAAGGCCGGCTTCGAGGTCACGACCGGCGTCGGGGGGCATGGTGTCGTGGCGCTCCTGAAGAACGGCGACGGACCGACGGTCATGTTCCGCAGCGATCTCGACGCCTTGCCTGTCACGGAAGAGACTGGTCTCTCGTACGCGTCGCAGATCAAGGTCAAGGATGCGGATGGAACGACCGTCGGCGTCATGCACGCCTGCGGACATGACATCCACATCACGAACCTGATCGCCCTCGCCCGCTACGCCGGCTCGCACAAAGGGGAGTGGCAGGGGACGCTGATGCTCAACGGCCAGCCGGCGGAAGAGCGCGTCGACGGAGCCGTGGCCATGCTCAAGGACGGCCTTTACGAGAGATTCCCCAAGCCGCAGTTTGCGGTCGCGCTCCATGTCAGCTCGGAGCTCGAGGCCGGCAAGCTTGCGTTCCGCGCGGGGCCGGCGTTCGCGAACTCCGACGCGTGCGACATCATCGTCAAGGGGCGGGGCGGCCACGGCTCCCGGCCGGAATCCTGCATCGATCCGATCGCCCAGGCGGCGGAACTCGTCGTCGCCCTGCAGACGATCGTCAGCCGCGAGGTCTCGCCTCTCGAACCGGCGGTCATCACCGTCGGCTCGATCCACGGAGGGACGAAGCACAACATCATTCCCAACGAGTGTCGTCTGCAGCTCACGATCCGCAGCTACACACCGGAGGTCCGCAAGCAGCTGCGTGACGCGATCGTCCGGAAGGCGAAGAGCGTCGCCGAGAGCGACCGCGCCCCCGCGCCGGACGTGACGTTCGATGACGGGACGGCGGCGGTCGTCAACGACGAGGGGCTGATGACCCGCGTCTCCGGCGGGTTTCTGAAGGAATTCGGCAAGGAGAACCTCGTGACGTCGCCGCGCGTCATGGGGGCCGAGGACTTCGGCGAGTACGCAGCCGGGGGCGTCCCGATCTTCATGTTCTTCCTCGGAACGATCGACTCCGAGCGCCTCCAGCGGCACAAGGAGACCGGCACGCCGCTGCCGTCGCTCCACTCGTCGAAATTCTATCCCTCGCCGGAACCGACGCTGCGGTCCGGTCTCCGCGCCAGCATGACGGCGATCCGGGAACTGATGCCGAGGAGAGGCTGAAAGCGCCAGCGACCCGCGTCGCCCGCCTGTCGAGCGGTCCCTGGCGAGTCAGTTGATCCGCTCGAGCTTCGTACCGACGTAGTCGCCGCCGTTCCGAACGTCCTGCGATTCGAGGACGAACACCCCGTCCCGGTATCGCCAGTCGAGGTCCCGGACAGAGTCGCGATCCTTCGGATCGACAAGCTGCAGGCGGTCCCCCTCGAGGGAATATTTTCCGAGCAGGCACATGCCCCCCTGCCGGGACTCCATTTCGAGCAGCCCATCCTTCCCCTCCGAACGCGCCAGCTCGATGTCGTACTGGAAGCCCCGTGGGAGGGTCATCCGCCATCGGCCAGTGAATTCGGTGGCGGTCTCGGAGTTGTGGGCCTTGATCCGCGCCGCGCGGATTGCGTCCCAGTCAGCTTCCGGTTTCCAGGCGATGAATGAGGCGTACCCGGCGGGAAGGGCTCCCGTCGGGGCGCCGGGGGCGGCGGCCTTCACCCCCGCCTTCCAGCCTTCGATGAATCCGTGGCCC
>JAEYWB010000848.1 GCA_023429275.1 Planctomycetota bacterium | reverse complement strand
ATGCGTGACCTTTGAAGGTCTCGGCGCCCACGCGTTCGAAGACGACCGCAAGCAGGACGCGAAGCATCCGTTCGACGATCCCCGGTTCCAGGGGGGCTCGATCCTCGTCTCCGGACGGAACTTTGGATGCGGCTCGTCGCGCGAACACGCCCCGCAGTCCCTGATGCGCTGGGGAATCAAGGCGGTCGTCGCCGAGTCGTTCGCCGAGATCTTCTTCGGTAACTGCACTTCGCTCGGGATTCCGGCCGTGACGGCGTCGCGGGCTGACCTCGAAAAGCTGGCGGCGGCGATCCAGGCCGACGCGAAGATCATCGTCGAGGTCGATCTCGAGAAATCCCAGGTGACTTTCGGTCCGAATGCGATCCCGGTCAGCCTCCCGGCGAACGTTCGCGAATCGCTGGTCTCCGGCCAGTGGGACTTCCTCGGGCAGCTGCTGGACAATGCCCCGCGCACCCGGGAAGTCTCCTCGACGCTTCCGTACCTCAACAGTTTTGCCGCCAGCTGATCCCTCCGCGCCGCACGCCCCGACTCCGTCGTGCCGTCGCTCCTCCGGCTCGTTCCATGTCACGCCTCCTCCCTCTGCCGATCGCGGCGATTCTGTTCTCGCTCCTGAGCTCCGGGTTCGTGCCGCCGCTCGATGCGCAGGAAGGAGCCGAGGCGGCGGCGAGTGCCGAGGAAAGCGCTGTTGAAGATGCCGACATCGATGCCCAGGGGGCCGACGTCGGAGTGCAGGCGGTCAGGAGCGAGCAGGCCAGGGCCTCCGCCGGGACGACCGGGCCGGCCGAGCCGCTTCAGATCATCGGCGTCCTGACGGCATCGCACGTCTACACGACCTACGGCTACATTGAGATCACGGCGGACGCCCTGACGAAGAAGGTCTACGGCGCCGAGCAGGTTCGAAGGCTGATGACGGAAGTCTCGGCGATCTGCGACAACATCATCGACCAGCTGGGGCAGATCAACCGGAAGGAGCTGTCGGCCGAGGATGTCGCGGCGATCACCGAGATGATCTCGATCTACCGTCAGCTCCGGGTCGCCGCGGAGGCGCTCAAGACCTATGCCGCCCAGCCGACCGAGAAGAACTCGGCGGACTACGATCTCGCCCGCCGGAACGTCTGGCCACGGATCGAGAAGCTGCTCGGGCTCAAGTCCGAGAAGTAACGGATCACAACTCATGACAGATCGCAGCCTGGCGGGGCTCCTTCACCAGGCGTGCCTCATGGAGGCCACGGCCAGAAAGCCCGGGAACGTCCATCCCGAGGCCTCCTTTGCCGACATGACCTACGACGACTTCGTCCGCTCGGCGGACCTTGTCGCCCCGATCCTCGCATCGGCCGGGGAGATCGGCGTCGGCGCGGCGATCCTTCAGTCGGTCCAGGCGACGCAGGAGGCCCTCGGCCGGAATACCAACCTCGGGATCATCCTGCTTCTCGCCCCGCTGGCCGCAGTCCCCCGCTCTGTGCCGCTTCGGCAGGGGATTGGAGCCGTCCTGCAGGGAATCGACCTCGATCAGACCCGCCAGGTGTACGAGGCGATCCGGCTGGCGGCTCCCGGAGGAATGGGCCGTGTCGACGAGGGAGATGTCGCCGGGGCTCCGCCGTTTCCCCTTCTCGAAGCGATGGAATTCGCTCGCGAGCGCGATGCGATCGCCCTTGAGTATGTCACCGACTTTTCCCTGACCACCGGACAGGCCGCGACCATCGTCTCCTCGACGGCTCACCATCCCGACTGGGAGCTACGGGTCATCCACCTCCATCTGTGGTTCCTGGCACGCCGGCCGGACACGCTGATCGCAAGGAAGTGCGGGACCGAGGTCGCCGAAGAGGCGCAGGACTGGGCCCAGCACCTGTTCGCCGAGGGATGGCCGGAAACGGACGGGAGCATCCGCCTGCAACAGAAGTTCGACCGCTGGCTGCGGCAGGACGGCCATCGCCGCAATCCGGGGACGACGGCGGATCTCATCACGGCGACGCTTTTCGCCGCACTGCGCGACGGCAAGGCGAGCTTCGCCGACTGGCCGCCGGATTCCTTTCCGTTATCGAGTTTCCGCCACTGACTCACCCGGGCTTCGGCCTCCAGGGCAAAGGGCCGTCACTCCTCGGCGGACTTCTCAAGTCGACCGATGAAGTCCGGGGACATCCCCGCCTCACGGCGGGCCTCCGACTGAAAGACATCTCCCCGGGCCTTGGCCGCCCGAAGAGGGAAATGGAGCGACGACTCGAAGGCTTCCCAGTCGCTCTGCCGGGGAGGCTTCAGGCGGCGGAGCCAGTCGAGTCCGAAGCGGACGTGCTCGATCTCGTCGTGGTGGATGATCCGCATAAGCTGTGCGCTCCGCGGATCCCCCGCCTCCTCGAATGCCTCCGCCAGTTCCAGCGAGTGGTCGAGGTTGGCCCCCTCGAAGACCAGCGGCAGGCAGGCGACGTACTCCAGGATCGACTGCACGCCTGTGACGCTGCGCCAGATGTACGAGTTGACCGGGAATTCGCCGAACTCGACGCCAAGTTTTCGAGCCCGTTCGACGTGCATCCGCGTGTGCCGCTGCTCGTCGGCAATGACCCGGGCCATCCCCATCCGGAAGTCCGCCGGGGCGTCGGGAAAGGCCAGCAGGACCCAGGACATCGCTTCGACCGCCTGCAGCTCATGGTTGGCCATGATGTGGTGAGCGATGCCTCGTTGGCGCGGCTCGGCGAGGCGTTGTTTCGCCGGCATGGCCGGCGCGGTTCGCCGCGCACCGAACTGCAGATTCTCAGGCCGCGCGGGCCGCTCCAGCCGGAGAGCCTCACCCGGCACGCGGTCCGTGAAGGGCTCCGCGACCGGCGTCACCTTGACCTGGAGGTCCGGCGTCAGGAGCAGCCGTTCGGCAAATTCTCGAAGTTCCAAGGGGATCTCGTTCGAAGAAATCAGTGATCCGGCAGCGACGAATGCCGCGCAGTCAGTCGCTCGGTTCGCCGGTCCACTGGACGACATTCATGTTCAGGTTCCACAGCGAACTCACCCAGATTTCGTCCTGGCGGATCTCCGCGAAATCTCGCTGACCATATCGCACCACGTCGCTCCTGAGGATCGTGTCGCAGATCTCGAAGACGAGATAACCGAAGACGAAGAGCCCTGCGTAACGGACCCAGCGGTCGAGGGCCTGCAGCTCGGCGGCGACCTCGGCATCGATCCGCGGGCGAAGCTCGGGGTAGTTGTCCGCAAGCCCGCCAATTTCCGAAAGCGGATCCCTGAGCGAGGCCTTGAGGAAATCGATGACCTTCGCGGACCGGTCGGCGCAGTCGTAGCGAAAGATAATCCGGATGACCTGCGCCCGCTCCTCCTCGATCTCGTAGTTCTCGTCGTGGTCCCCCTCGTGCGGAGCTGGCGAGCGATCCTTGAGGAAGACGCCATCGACCTCGTACAGCGAGTAGCCGTAGAACAGCCGGGGGAACTCGGCGATCTCTTCGGCGGTGTACTCAGGCCGATGGAATGTCCACCCGCGGCTGAGGAACGCCCGGATCCGCTTCTTCTTGGCGTCGTCGGCCTGGAGAAAGTGGTCGCGAAGGTGGCCGAGCCGGAAGCCGGCCGTGAGCGTCTGATACAGCGCCCCCTGCAGTTCCGCCCGCTTCGCGAGGAAGATCTCGGTCTGGATACAGGGCTCTGCCGCCTTCACGCGATAGGCGTACGAATCCATTGCCTGCTCCCTGCCGTCGATGGTTTCGCCGCCGGAACGAGGCTTCGGTCCGACGACACCGGTGAACAATCCATTCTCCCTCCCTGCCCCGGGAGCGTCAAAGTGGCGAGAGTGCCGAACAGCCGGCCGTCACATGGTCGCGTCAATCGGTACGGTCGTCATAGCCGTCACAGGGACGCGCCCCGCTCTTCGTGGACTGCCTGACCTGCGGGCGAACGGCACTGTTCTCAGGGTTCTGCGCCGGAGCGAGCTAGGCTCGTGGCAGACTTGCTCCTCGTCGTCTTGCAACAGACTCGCCGCGATGCCCTCACCCTTTCATTACGCCGCCCGACTGCTTCCCCAGCCGAGCCGTCGTTCTCCTGATCCCCAGCATCTCGTCTGCAGACGCTTTCTCGTCTCGGAGCTGATGCCGGGGAGCAGGGTGCTCGACGTCGGGTGCGGCCATGGCGAGCTCATTGATGAGCTCAACGGGCTGGGAATGCGGACGATGGGGCTCGAGGTCGCGCCCAGGCTGGTTGCCGAATGCTGCGAACGGGGACTCTCCGTGCGGCATGGCATGGCGGAGTCGCTTCCCTTTGATGATGCCTCGTTTGATGCGATCGTCTCGAGCGTTGTTCTCCCCTACACGAAGGAACGTCTCGCCTTCCGCGAGTTCAATCGGGTCCTCCGCCCCGGCGGCGTCATGAACCTGACGTGTCATGGACTCGGGTATGGGCTGCACTACGCCATCAGTGAACAGGGCAAGAGGCTCTACGGCGTCCGGATGATCGCGAACACCCTGACGTATTCTCTGACCGGAAGACGGCTGCCGGGCGTCCTGGGAGACTGTCTCTGCCAGACCGAACGCGGCGTCAGGAGCTACGCTCGCGAAAACGACCTGGTCCTGAGCGATACCCTGGTCGTCGACACCTATCTGGGCCTGCCGAGGTTCATCGGATTCCGTCTGAAGAAGCCGGGCTCCGTACGGACGGCTTCCCCGACTGTGGACGTGGCATCGGGAATCGAACCCGCGACGGCGGCACGCAAGCCGTCCCCTGTCGAAACGCACGCATAACTCCGCTCTTCGAGGCTAGCGCTTCGGCAGAGTCGCCGGGGTCTGAGCCGGGCCGGGACCCCAGTTCGACCAGTCCGCCGACAAGACAGTCTGGCGCGCTCGACGCTATCATCGCCGGGATCAATCGCAGTGCGGCCGTCTCACGGCCCCAGGTGATTTCCGGGCAGGGCGCGTTCCATGCAATACGTCTCCCCAGACCAGGCGACCCTCGGTGAAGCGATCGCCCGACTGCAGCTGCGAATCGCGGATGAGAAGACCGCTTACGGCGAGGTGGATGGCTGTCTGGTTACGATGACGCTCCTCGGAATGGAGCCCCTTTCGATCCTCCTCGGGTACAACCTCCGCGAGGGAACCACGGCCCTCCCTTCCCTCGCTCCGGAACTGCAGGAGGGACTTGATGCGTTTCGAGGGACGCTGACACTCCAGGGAGGATGCGCCTGGCTTTCTCTCTACGGGCTCTCTGAGGCGGGGGGAGACGGAATCGAGGCGATCGTCCGCCTCGTCGCTCACGCGTTGAAAGGGGCGGGCGTCGCTTTTGAATCGCTTTGCAGCAAATGCGGCGAAACCAGCGAAATCGAGGTCGTCCACATTGGAGGCCAGACCACCCGCCTTTGCCCCGCCTGCCTGGAAAACCTCGACATTGCCAGGGAGGAGGAAGAGCGGCAGCTCAACCGCGGCAGCGTGCTGTACGGCGCCGGCCTGCCGATTATCTTTGCTCTGACCGCGATCGGCTGGATGGCGTTCTGGGTGATCGTCGACAGCATCATCGAACGCCGGGGGATTCGGGTGATTGTGATCGACCCGTACACCGGAATGATTCTTGTCTGCCTGCTCGGCGCGGTGGGATACGGACTCGGCACCTTCCTCGGGAGCTCGCTCCGCCGCTCGGGTATCACCCGACTGTCGCCGACCGCCGTGGCCGGCGGCGGTGTGATCCTCGCCACGATCGCAGGGGAACTGCTCTACGTTGCGGTCTGCATCTTCAGGCAGATCGGCGCTTTCGACCTCGGGATGGCCTGGGCGGTCTTCGTTCCCTTCGTCCAGACATATCCCAGGTTCTGGATCGTCGGAAAGCTGATCGTGATCGGTCTTGCAACGTTCGGCGCGATGAAGGCCGCCGCTCCAAAGAAGGCGGCGCTTCGACTGTAGTGCTTTGT
>JAEYWB010000077.1 GCA_023429275.1 Planctomycetota bacterium | reverse complement strand
GATCTATACCCCCCCCGGATCGAGCCTCCAGGCGACACGCGAAGTGCCGTTCGACGGCGACGCGGGATCGTCCTCTCCTGCGCTCGACTGGGCGGCCTCCGTGGTCGATTTCGGCGAGCGGCTCAAGCAGCCGGAGCGGCTCACGACGGCGAGCCTGCAGGGGGTCCGCCGGCGCGCCCAGCAGGCGGCGGGCCCCGATCCCCTCGGCACACGGCAGAAGTTCCTGAACGTCCTTGACCAGGCCATCGAGCTGACGGCGCGGACTCCGCGTCAGCCGACAGGACCGGCGACCCTCTCCTCAGGCGAAGCGCGGGCGAAGGCGACCTGCGGAGGGCGATACAGCGATCTCCTCGACAAGATCTCCGCGCCCGGCGACCACGCCCGGTATGGAGCGTTCCACGACCTCGGGTTCCGGCCCGTCCGGAACGACCCGACGCACGGCGACCTTCCGGCGGGCCACTGGGTGTATGTCTACCCCCACTGGTACATCTGGGGAGTATCCGACGAACAGCTCTTCATGGCCGCTCCCCCGCCGCCGGGCCGAGCCGCCCCCGCTCCGGCGCCGCCGTAGAGTTCGCAGGCAGGGCCTGGCCGTCCTGACCCGGCCTGCGTGGCGTCCGCGTCAGACCTTCGGCTCCCAGCCCTTCTCGTAGTCGCGTTTCCAGAGCTTCATGGCGTCGGCATCGTTGAGGATTCGGCCGTTCGCGGGATCGCATGCGAGGCTTCGCCCCGTCCGCTGAGCGATGTTGCCGAGGTGGCAGAGCATCGTCGTCTTGTGACCTTCGAGGATCTCGGAGTTCAAGGCGAGAGGCTTGTCGTTGCGGATCGCGGCCACGAGGTTCATCGCGTGGTCCGTGTCGCTGCGCCTGGCCTTCTTCTCCTCGACCACCTTGTCGTTCGTGTCGTAAATCGTGTAGCCGCCGGCCTCATCGAGTTCCATCGAACCCGCTTCGCCGTAGACGTGCACAAAGCCCGCCTTGTGGCGGTTGCAGCTCATCCCCTCCCAGGTGATCGACGAGCCATTGGGGAACTCGTAGGTCACGGTCTGGGTGTCCGGGGTCTGCTGGTCATCCTTGTAGCGGTAGCGTCCGCCGGCGGAGACGACCTTCGTCGGGAAATCGACACCCAGCGCCCAGCGGCTGATGTCGATCGAGTGGACGCCATTGTTGCCGAGCTCGCCGTTCCCCCAGTCCCAGAACCAGTGCCAGTTGTAGTGGAGGCGGTTCTCGACATAGGGGACCCGCGGGGCCGGTCCCTGCCAGAGTTCGTAATCGAGCCGGGCCGGCGGGTCCGTGACCTTGCCGAGCTTCGTCTCCGGCCGGAGGTTCCTGTACCACGAGCGGGAGTGGTACGGGCGGCCGATCACCCCCTCCCGCAGCTTCGCGATCGCCTCGATGAAACCAACGGCGCTCCGCCGCTGATTCCCCATCTGAACCGCCCGCTGGTGGACTCGCGAGGCCTCGACGAGAAGCTCTCCTTCATGCGGGTTATGGCTGCAGGGCTTCTCGACGTAGACGTGCTTCTTGGCCGCACAGCCGAGGATGGCGGCCGGGGCATGCCAGTGGTTTGGTGCGGCGACGACGAGGATGTCGAGATTCTTGTCGTCGAGCATCTTGCGGAAGTCGGAGACCGGCTCGGGGGTCTGCTTGGTGTTCGACTCGATTTCCTTCTTGCCCGCGGCGAGACGCTCGCTGTCGGTATCGCAGACGTACTTCACGACGACGCCGGGGATGTTACCGAATGTCTGGGCGAGCGACCGGCCCCGTCCCATTCCCATGACGCCGACGAGGACCTGCTGAGAGGGGGCCTCCTGAGCGCGAAGCGCCCGGCCGGTAGCGGCCAGGGCGCCAAGCGCGATCGACTGACCAAGGAACTCACGACGAGGAAGGAAAATGGACATGAAGGATCCTCAATTGATAGCCGCCGGCGGACGCGAACCGTGACCCGCGCACAGTACGCAACAGTCCTCTCTGATGCCACCTTGTGGCTGGATGTCGTACCCGCCGGTCCGCGCGGTGCGTCATCGCCGTGGTGCAGAGCGGGCGCGGCTGTCTCGCGGAACCTCCGTCGCGGCCCCGCCTGATCATCGATCCCGACGACACCCGTTCCGTGGTCTGCGAGTCCGTGATGCGGGATCGCGGATGTTTGTGCCTGCACGCTGTCGTCCGGCAAGGCGTCCTCTCTATCCTGCGGGTCGCTGGCGACTCGGCAGAGGGTTCACATTTCCTCGGCAGTTGACATTGAGGGCCTTTGCAATGGCGGAACAACGGGAGCGATCGACGCGGCGGGCCTTTCTCGGCATGACCGCCGGCCTGGGGGCAGCCTCTCTCGGCGGCCTGTTCGGTCATTCGGCCCTGGCAGAAGACTCGAAGCCCGGCGAGGCTGACGACGCCCTGGTCTGGAAGGCGGGGATCGCCCGGAGCGTTATCACCCCCCGCGAGAAGGTCTGGCTGGCGGGCTACGGGTCGAAGCGGTCTCCCGAAGGGAATCTGCACGACTTGTGGATGAAGGCCTTGGCGCTCGAGGACATGGAGGGGGGGCGCGCCGTTCTCATCACGAGCGACTTCCAGGGCGTCCCTCGAAGCATGAGCGACCTCGTCTTTGCCGAGGCGCAGAGACGCTACGGACTCAAACGCGAACAGATCCTCTTCACCTTTTCGCACAACCACTGCGGACCGCGGCTCGGCGACGATCTCATCGACTACTACCCGGTCGAGGCGGAGCAGGAGGAGCTCGTCCGGCAGTACACCGCCGAGATGGTGACCGAGACGGTCGAGCTGATCGGCCGGGCCTTGAAGGCTCTCGCGCCGGCGAAGCTCCAGACGGGGGAAGGGAAGGCGACGTTCGCGGTCAACCGCCGCAACAATCCGGAGGCGGAGGTTCCGAAGCTCCGTGCCAGCGGAACTCCGCTGAAGGGGCCGGTCGATCACACGGTCCCGATACTGACCGTGACGCGGGCCGATGGAAAACTCGACGCGATCCTCTTCGGCTACGCCTGTCATCCGACGACGCTGAGCTTTCTCCAGTGGTGCGGAGACTATCCGGGTTTTGCGCAGATCGAGCTGGAGAAGAGCCACCCCGGCGCGACGGCGATGTTCGTCAACACCTGCGGCGGCGACCAGAACCCGCTGCCGCGACGGACCGTCGCGCTGTGCGAAGACTACGGCCATCAGCTCGCCGCAGGTGTCGAGGCGGCGCTGAAGCAGCCGCTCAAGCCGGTCGGCCCCGGCCTGCAGATGGCGTTCGAGAGCGTCGATCTTCCCTATCTGGCGGTCGTCTCGCGGGAAGAGCTCGAGGGGTATCGCCAGGACCGGCACCCGATCCGGGCCCGCTGGGCAGAGCGACTGCTCAAGCGGCTCGACGCCGGCGCGAAGTTCGAAGCGGCCTATCCCTATCCGGTACACGCCTGGAGGCTCGGCCACGAGATGCTGGTCATTGCCCAGGGGGCGGAGACCGTCGTCGACTATGCCCTGCGGTTCAAGAAGAAGTACGGACCGGGGACCTGGGTGCTCGGTTACACCGACGACATGATCTCCTACATCCCGTCGCGCCGGGTCTGGGACGAAGGGGGGTACGAGGGGGG
>JAEYWB010000696.1 GCA_023429275.1 Planctomycetota bacterium | reverse complement strand
CTTCAGCGCAGCCGCGCGGCTCGGCCTTGAAGAGCGTCTCAGCCGACTCTGTCGGGCTGAGGCGGTCCGGCTGCTCGACGAAGCGCAGATCCCCGGAGTTCTCTTCCTGAACACTCATCCCAGCGAGTCCCTCGGCCAGAAGCTGATCGACGAACTGCGCGAACTGCGGGCCCAGGCGGGCTCGAGACGGATCGTCCTCGAAATCCACGAAGAGGCGGTCTCGGAGGTCGAAACCATCTGCGACTTCAAGAGGCGGCTGTGCGAGCTGAACATCCAGCTCGCCTTCGACGATTTCGGCATCGGCCGGTCGCGGCTCCTGGAGCTCGCGCGGGTCCTTCCCGACTACGTCAAGTTCGACCGCTCGCTCGTGAAAGACCTCGGGTCACCGGGGGCCGCGCATGCGGGACTCGTCCGAAGCCTGCACGAGCATGTCGCGGCGCTCGGTATCTCGACCCTCGCGGAAGGGATCGAAAACTCCGCTGCCATCGCCGCGTGCGATGAGATCGGTTTCCGCTGCTTCCAGGGTTACGCCTTCGGCCGCCCACAGCCCGTGGGCACCTGGCAGGCAGCAGTTCAACAGGTGGCAAGCCGGATCTGAGCAGCGGCAAGGAAGGCCGGATCGTGCCTCCGTGTCATCGTGGTGATTCCCGTGACCGACTCCGCAGCTACCCGGCGTCGGGAACAGGGAGTGGACCGCCGGCGGGGAGCGTGTAATCCTGCTCGATCGCCTTCCGGACCAACTCTCGCGTCTCCCGCGGCGACAGGTCGGGGAGTTCCGCGATCCGGGTCGCCGCCGCCTCCAGGTTCTCGTCCTTGATGCACTCCCGGAACCACCGGGCATAGTCCCCCTCGCGGAGATGGAAGTCCCACGTCTCGTCGTCCACGCCATCCGCGAGCTGCAGGAACAGCATCAGGTTCTGGGCGCGAAGGTTCATCCGCCCCTCCGGCCCCTTGAAGTAGAAGCTGCGATCGGGGGGGAGCTCCCCTTCGACATACTTTCGATGATGGCGCCGCCGCTCCGTCCGGCACGGCAGAACGCGGACCGGAATCGGAGGGGCCTCGGAGTCACGGTCCCACAGCAGGAACTCTCCCTCCCTGGCCGGCCGACCTGGCTTCGGCGCCCCCTCGCCGGCTTCCACCATCTCCGCAAACTTCTGCAGGCCTGTCTCAGGGGCCTCACCGACCGACAGCACGGTGTTTACTCGCTTGAGGAGCATCGGTGAGAGCATGTCGGGATGGACCGTGACGAACAGGACGTTCCAGAGATCTTCGGGAAGCATGCCGTCCGGGGGCTGCCAGTCGGCCGGCAGCAGGTGATGCGCTTCGTCGAGGACGATCCAGTGCGGGCGTCCCGTCCGGACTCGAAGCTGCAGGATCTTCGCGAGGAGGCTGAGGAACGCCGGGGGCCGATCGGGGATCGGCATTCCGGTCAGCGAGACCACGACGTTCCCCTCGGGATCCTCCAGCCGCCGGAGGACTTCTTCCTCGGAGATCGCCGCCTGGGGACCGCCGAAGTGCGTGGTCCCTCCGACGTCGAGCTCCGAGTAGTCCCCCTCGGGGTCGATCAGGCAGAACTGGTATTTCCGATCGGCCAGCGACTCGACGATCCGCGTCGCGACAGTCGACTTGCCGCTCGCGGAAGGACCGCAGATCAGGACGTTCCGGCCGTAAGGCGAGAGCGCGATCTCGCGGTCGCCCGATGTTCCGAGAGGGAGGTGATGGCGAACGAGCGCTGGGTCGCACTGCTGGAGGTCGTCTTCAACGATCGCGTCGATAAGCTCGGCCACGCCGGCGCCATGGTCGCTCCTGGTGACGAAGTCGGCCGTCTCCTTGACCGCAGCGAGCGAGTTGGAGACGGCGGCGGAGAGCTCGCAGGACCGGAGCAGGGCGTGATCGTTCTCGGCGTCGCCAATCCCGACGACGTTGTGGGGCGAAAGCTTCATCTCCGCGAGAGCCGCTTTCAGGCCGGTCGCCTTGTTGACTCCGGAGGGGAGGATCATGACCGCCCCTTTGTTGAAGATGACCTGCAGTTCGAGCGCCTGGTCGCGGATCGTCTCGATGACGGCCGTTTCGTGCGGTTCCCACGTCGCCACGATGACCCGCCCGTAAGAGATCGGAGCGACCTTCCGGGCCTCGAGTGCCTCACGAAAGGCCGGCGGCGGAGGGTCCGCGAGAGGACGCTCTTCTCGGGTGGAAGGCTTGTAGAGCAGCGCGCCGTTCTCGGCGACGACCCATTCGAAGAGCTCGATCTCGGGAAGGATCTCGAGAAGCTCGGGGAGTTCGCGGCCAGTGACGAGAATCAGGTGCCGCCCCGTCGCGAGCAGCCGCTTGAGAGCGTCGATCGTCACGGCGTCGACCCGCCCGTTGTGGGCAATGGTCCCGTCGTAGTCACAAGCCAGGGCATGGAAACGCATACGGTTTTGCCCTCCAGGACGTTGGCGCTGCAGCCAGGTTCCCACACGGGCGTTCGCATCGCTCCTGTGTCGGCAAGGCGCGCAATCCGAAGGATGGACAGGCGGCCAGAACTCGCGCCTCACGCCATCCGTCCTGACGACAGCCTGATGAAAGACCTGCCAGCAACTTGGGTGCCCAAGCCGGTAGCCATGCGATCTCCACGGGGGCCAGATGCCAGCGCAACAGCGCGTCATCTCACGCCGAAACTCTTCGGAACCTGTGCCTGCGATCCCGGTCAGGCGGCTGCCACATCTCCACGGGGTCCGGCACTTCGATTGCGACTGCTCTCTTCACTGGTCCATCGACCGGGGATTGCCTGGGTGCTCTCTTCCGGCGATGCCCAAAGAATCAAGAGACGGAGGTGCGTCATGGCCGTAACCGAAACGAAGGACATTCTGGTGCGAGTCGATATCACGCGGATGATCGAGAACGCTGCCCGCAGTGGACGACAGATGAATGATCTCCAGGCGCGTCAGCTTCTGACCTCGTGGGGGTTCCGCCAGTTCGGCCAGTTCTGGAGGGGAAACGAGTCCCAGGTCTCCCACCTGAGATCGGACGAGATCGAGCGGATCGACCTGGCCGAACGCACCATCCCCGACGGAGCGTCCCCGCCACAGGCTGAACGCTGATCGATCGAAACGTGTGAAGATCGGCTGCAGGGTGTTGTGGGGAGGTCGAGGAAGGCTTCCGCATCCCGCGGTTTTCCTTGTCGGGGGGAGACGGAGGCCCTTCCGCAGTCCGGGAATGCTTGTTGCGGCCGGTCCCACCGAGATCCATCCGAGAAAAACCAAGCACGCTTCTCCAAGGAGGCCCCTGTGACCAAGAAAGCTTCGAAATCTGCCGACCCGCGAAAGACCGAGCCCGCCCCTCCGTTTGATCAGCCCCAGCAGGCCTATCCGGGATCGGAAGAGCAGATGATGCCGGATGCGGATCACGGAGAGTCGCGGGAGCCGAGCCGGACCCGCCTCGCGGGAAAGGTCGCCCTGATCACAGGGGGAGACAGCGGCATCGGCCGGGCCGTGGCCATTGCCTTCGCAAAAGAGGGGGCCGACATCCTCTTCTCCTACCTGGAAGAGGAAGAGGACGCGAACGAGACGGTTCGCCTCGTGGAAGAGACCGGCCAGAGAGCCCTGGGAATCGCTGGAGATATCCAGGACGAAAAGCATTGCCAGAAGCTGGTCAGGAGGACGGTGGAGGAGTTCGGCCGGCTCGACATCCTCGTCAACAACGCTGCGTACCAGATGGCGATCGAAGAACTCAATGGCTACACGGCGGAACAGATCGACCGGACCTATCGGACGAACGTCTTCGCAATGTTCTATTTCTGCAAGGCGGCGGTCCCGCACATGAAGCCAGGCTCGTCGATCATCAACACGACGTCGATCCAGGCGTACGATCCCTCGCCGAATCTTCTCGACTACGCCTCGACCAAGAGCGCGATCATCGGGTTCACGAAGGCTCTCTCGAAACTCGTGATCAAGTCGGGGATCCGGGTCAACGCGGTCGCTCCCGGACCGGTCTGGACTCCGCTGATCCCGGCGACGATGCCCTCCGGGAAGACGAAGAACTTCGGAGACAACCCCCTCTTCGAACGTCCCGCCCAGCCGGCCGAGCTCGCGCCGGTCTTCGTCCTTCTGGCTTCGGACGACGCGGCTTACATCACAGGTGAAGTCTACGGCGTCACCGGGGGGAGGACGCCGTACTAGGCGGCTGCCTGCCGAGCGGCGTCCCGGCACTCAAGGGCGCCCTCTCATGTGCGAGCTTGCAGCAGGGCGGAGGGCTCAGGGGCATCATGCCTCGGCTCAGGCTGCCTCCGGATACCCTGGCAGGAGGGTGATCGGTAGACTCATGATTCTCCGGGCCGTGCTCGATCTGCCCGGAGACTGAGTCTTCCTCCGCGTCCTCCCTCCTGCGCCTGCCGCCACTCCCTCTATGCAATCGATCAAGTCCCGCCTCGAACGTCGCGAGCAGATCAACGTCTTCGCGATCGGTCGAATCTTCCATCCGAACATCATCGAAATGTACGCCATCCATGGCGGCTTCGACGGCTTCTGGATCGACCAGGAACACACCGGCCTCGGGATGAAGGAGATTGAACTCGCCACGATGGCAGGCCGGGCCGCGGGACTCGACTGCTTCGTCCGTCTCGCCCCCACCGACTACGCCACCGTCATGCGGATGTTCGAGGCGGGTGCGAGCGGCGTCATGGCCGCCCAGATCAACTCTCCCGCGGAGGCGGAACGGATCGTTCAGTGGGTGAAGTTCGCTCCCCGCGGCCGGCGGGGGGTGAATGTCGGCGGTTACGACGGGCGCTACAACACGCTCGGCATGGCGGAGTTCTGCGAGAAGTCGAATCGCGAGACCTTCGTCGCCATCCAGATCGAGACGGCCCAAGCCGTTCAGACGTGCGACGAGATCGCGGCGATCGACGGCGTCGACCTCCTCTTCATCGGCCCGTCCGACCTCAGCCAGGAGCTGGGCGTTCCCGGCCAGTTCCTGCATCCGCGGTGCCTGGAGGCGATCGACAAGGTCGCCGCCGCCTGCCGCCGACACGGCAAGACCTGGGGGGCGGTCACGACCACTCCCGAACATGCCGCGATGCTCGTCGAGAAGGGATGCCTCATGCTCTCGCCGACCAACGAGGTTCGGACGCTCAATGCCGGCATCAAGTCGGTCCAGCAGACGTTCTCGAACCTGTTCGGGAAGAAGTAGGCGAGTGATCAGTCGTCAGTTATCAGTTAGAGCCGTTTGGAAGCCGTTTCGAAACACCAGGCCTGTCGGTTGTTCGGTAGTGACGGAGTTGGCGACAGAGGACACAGAGACCATAGGCTCTCTGTGTCCTCTGTGCTCTCTGTGGCAAGAGAAGTTCTTACAACAACTTCGAGCCGCGACGTGCTGGCGAATGCGGTAAAACAGTTCTCCGGCGACATGGAAATGCCGTGCGGCTCTTCTTCGGCAACTTCGACTTCGAATCGGGCCTCGCGGAGCCTGATGCGCGGGACGATCACCTCCCCGCCCGGATCCGGCGGCTGAGCGCCGAGATGGCTCCGCTGTGGCTTCTCGTCGCGGAGGATGGCGACGCGATCTGGTGTCCTGAGCCGATCGACGAACCGTTCTGGTCGGACATGGCTGCGCAGGGCTTCCCACGCGTCGTCCCGATATCGAGCCTCGAGGCGACTCCGCGGGGAGCGGAGCTCTGTCCGTGGGGCTGGAATCAGAAAATGGTCGACTGGGGACGAGCCGCCAGCCTGTCGGTCCACGCTCCGCCTCTCGATATCGTCCGCAGGGCGAACTCGCGCCGGTTCTCGTCGGAATGGGAAGAGCGACTGGGGACCACCCTCCCCGGCGCCACGATTCTGGAGGACCTCGAAAGCTTGAAGCGGGCCCTCGAGGCGATGGGCAACAGGAGGTGGGTTGTCAAAAGCGAGTTCTCGCACGCGGCGAGAGAGCGGATCCTCGGACAGGGCCCGACCCTTACGCCGGCCGCGGCGAGCTGGGCGCAGAAGCGGCTCGCGCGAGATGGCGCCTTGTTTCTGGAACCCTGGGTCGATCGCGTCGCCGAAGTCGGCGTCCAGTGGAGCGTCGCGGCCGAGAGCGCCGTGGATCTGATCGGCGTGACCGAGCTGCTGACGCACCCGGACGGCCGATACCTCGGAAGCCGGTTTCAGGGAGTCGACCGGGAGGCGGGCTGGATCCGGGAAGCGGTCGATGCGACCCGCCGCGTCGCGCTCGATCTCGGCCAACAAGGCTACTTCGGGCCCCTCGGAATCGATGCCATGCTGTACTCCTC
>JAEYWB010000683.1 GCA_023429275.1 Planctomycetota bacterium | reverse complement strand
CGCGGCATCCGGCCACAACAACCCCCCGGGCAACCCCAACCCCGGCGGGATCGTGATCCACCCCGCCGGCGTCATCCGCATTCCGGCGGGTAAGCCCGAATCGGCGGCTGGGGCGAAGAAACGCCGGGAGGCATTCGCAAAGGAGCGGCTCGGGGCCGACATCGTCGAGGCTTCGGAACTGCGGGTCGTGTCGCTCGTCGAGCTCGAAGAGCGGATCGCGGCCCACCATGCCCGCTCCGAAGAGGTCCCGCCCCCCCTCGCCTGGCTCTCGGGGCTGACCCGCATCGACTACCTCTTTGTCGACGAGGAGAACAAGGATCTCTGCCTCGCCGGCCCGGCCGAGGGGTTCGGGCCCGCCGCCGACGGCCGGATGGTGGGCCTCGAAAGCGGCCGGCCGGTCATTGCCTGGGAAGACCTCGTCGTCGCCTTCCGGGCGGTCCAGTCGGGGGAGCGGACGATCGGCTGCACGATCGATCCCGAGCCCGACAACATGGCGAAGTTCCAGGCGTTCATCAGGAACAACAACTCTCCCGCCTTCGCGGCCGATGCGCAGCGGCGGTTTCAGGAGTTGACCCGCCTCCTCGGCCTGCAGACGATCAAGGTCTGGGGCGTCCCGCCGGAGACCCGCTTCGGGCAGGTCCTCGTGGCGGCGGACTACCGGATGAAGCGGATCACGCTGGGACTCGATCCATCGGGGGTCCGCGGTCTCAAGAGCAACCTGGCGATGCTGACGCCGGGCGCGGATTCGCTGCAGCGATGGTGGTTTTCGCCGTACTACGAACCGGTCGCGATGTCCCCCGACAAGCTCGCCTTCCACCTGAGCGGCCAGCGGCTGCAGCTCTTCTCGCGTGACCAGGTGGCCGATGCCGCGGGAAACAGCTCGGACTCCACCACGAGCCGGCGATCGACCGAGGCGTTCGCGAAGCAGTTCACCGACGCCATCCCCGAACTCGCCAGGGCGCAGCCGGTCTTTGCGGAGCTCCAGAACCTGTTCGACCTGGCCGTGGTCGCCGCGCTGACGAAAGAGCACCGGCTCGCCGAGCGGAGCGGCTGGGCGATGTCCTCCCTGCTCGACCCGGCGAAAATGCCCGTGTCGACCGGTGTGGCCCCCAGGTCGATGCCCTCGGAATACAACTCGCGGAAGGCGGGCCGGTCGATCGTGGCTCTCATCGGAGGCGTGACGATCCTTCCCGGCCCGGTCGCCCAGACCTCCCGCTCACAGGAGGCGATGGCGGAGACGCTGACCCGACTCAAGAGCGAACGGGCGAAGCGCCCGCGTCTGTGAGACGCGTTTCACGCTCATCGGCGAGCCGCTGCACGCAGCGTCCGCGCCGTCGTGCATCGCCTCGAGGGCGCCGCACCAGCCAGATGAGCCCCGAGCCAGGCCGAAGAGGGCCCCATGCGGTCGACCGACTCCCTCCTCGATCAACATCGCTCCGACGACCATCCCCGACGACACGGGCAACCGCACAGATCGACCGGCAGCTGAAAGACCTCCAGGCGGCACCTCCGTCTCCCTCGACGGCGTGCCCTGGCGCGCCCGACGCGATCGCTGCCGGCTCTGAGTGTCGCCTATCCCTTCCCGAATGGAGCGCTCCGCGCGGTCAGAGGCGCACTCCGATTCAGCAGCTTGCTGGTCCTCTCCTGCGCTTTCGCAAAGCGAACGGCGACGCATCCGCAAAGCCTGCATCCGACTCAATCGGAGTGAGCGTCGCAGGTCACCGCCGGGTGGTTGTGCCGACACCTCCTCGTTACGGACCGTCCGCGGGCGTCGTCGCGCTTCTACGTCGTCATCAGCCGCTTTTTGTTCGGGCGGAAGAGGCGGCGGAGTTCCGGCATCAGGCCGTAGGCGAGGGCCAGGAGCTTGAGAGGGTGGATCGTCGGCCGGGACGTCCCCTGCTCCATCTGCAGCTTGCAGCTCCCGCACTCGGTCGTGCCGATCAGGATGTCGTCCCGCTGCATCCGGGTGATCAGCCCCTGGCCCATGCGGAGCGAGGTCTTGAAGTTGGCCGCCGTCAGGCCGAACGCTCCGGCCATTCCGCTGCAGCCTTCTTCGATCCGCTTGAGCGTCAGGCCGGGGATCCCCTCGAGCAGGTCCGCAAACGGGGTCCCGTTCTGCAGCGCCCGCAGGTGGCAGGGCGTGTGGTAGGCGGCGGTGACATGCAGCGGCTGGAAGTCGGTCCGCAGCTGTCCCTCTTTCTTCATCTGCCGAAGGAACGTCCCCGCCTCGATGACCCGGGAGGCGATCGAGGGGATGTCGGGATGATCGACGAGGAGCGGGTAGTCCTGGGTGAGGCAGACGACCGCCGCCGGCTCGGTGCAGACGATCGGCAGCCCCTCGCGGGCGAGCTCGGCCAGCTCGCGGATGTTCTGCTCGGCCAGCTCGCGGGCGGAGTCGAGGTCGCCGGCGGAGATCATCGCCATGCCGGTCGCGGTCTGTCCGCCCGGGACATACACCTGCCGGCCGTGGTGCCGCATGATCTCGATGAAGGCGCGGCCGAGATCCGGGTCGTGGGTTTTGGCGAAGTGGGGGACAAATTAGACCACCGGCTTATTGCCGCCGCCGATCAGGTCCCGGAGCGACGCCGTCCGGCGCACCTGCCGGAGGAAAGTCCGGCGGGCGAACGGCGGGAGCTTGCGATGCCGCGAGATCCCCAGCAGCTTCTCGACCAGCCAGCGGAAGCCGCCGTTATTGAGCGCCCAGTTGGCGACGGGAGCGAGGGTCGAGCCGAGCGCCCCGAAGGAGTGCGCCCGGGCGAGGAACCAGTCCTCGCGCGACAGTCCGTTCGCCTCGACGTAGGCCGCGCGGGTCTCGAGCATCAGGTGCGGAATATCGACCTGGCTGGGGCACTCGAACTGGCACTGCTTGCAGTTGAAGCACTTCCGGGCGAGCTCGAGCGCCTCGTCGGAAGCGATATCCCGTGAGGAGAGTCCGCCGGTCAGGAAGTTCCGCAGCACGTTCGCCTTCGACCGGGGGGCCGACTGCTCGTGCTGGTCGAGGCGGAAGAACGGGCACATCCGCTGGGCGGGATCCTGGGTGCGGCAGGCTCCGCACCCGTTACAGCGGTCGGCCGCCTCGGTGGCGACCGGCAGCGACCAGGAGAGCTGCAGCGGAACGAGCTCGCCGGAGATGCGAGGCTCGAGGGGACGGAGATCGCGAATCGTCAGGTGCGGGTCATCCGTCAGGATCTTGCCGGGGTTCAGCTGGTTGTGGGGATCGAAGATCTCCTTGACGAGCTGCATCACCCGGTAGAGCGGCCCGTACTGCGACCGGAGGTACGCGCTGCGGGAGAGGCCGTCCCCATGCTCGCCGCTGACCGTACCATGGAACTGGAAGACGACTTCGTAGAGCTCACCCGTCAGAGCCTCCAGACGCGCCGCATCCTCGGGACGAGGCAGCGGAAGGAACGGGCGAAGATGAACCTGCCCCGAGACCGCGTGGGCGTAGAGGGACGCGGTCACCTCGTACTTCTGGAGGACCCGCTGGGTCAGAACGAGGAACTCGTGCAGGTTCTGCGGCGGGACGGCGATCGCCTCGAACAGCGGAAACGGGCGGATCGGACCCGGCAGCCGGATGAGGAGCGGGACGACGCGGGCGGGGAGCGACCAGAGGAACTCGACCTCTTCCTCGCGGCACGACTGGCGGCCGATGATGAGCGACCGGTCGAGGCTGCGGGCCTTGTCGATGATTCGCTTGAGGCGGTCGAGAACCTGGGCCTCGCTGTAGCCGGTCTGCTCGACCAGGAGAGCCGCCTCGGCCGACTTGGCGATGATGGCGTCGAAACGTTCGTCCGCCTCGCGGGCGAGCGACAGGAGCCGCCGGTCGAGGAGATCGCAGGCGCTCGGCTGCTCCTCGGCGAGCCCCTTGGCGACCCGCAGCGCCGCCTCAAGATGCCCGAACAGCAGCAGGACCACCCCCCGGTGGGCGGGAAGCGGCGAGGTGTTGAGCGTCGCGGCGGTCGCGATCGCCAGCGTCCCTTCCGAGCCGACGAGGATCCGGGGGAGGTCGATCTCCTGGCCGTTCAGGACTCCGCTCAGGAAATACCCCGCGCAGTTCCGGAGGAGGCGGGGCTGGTGAGTCCGGATCAGGTCCTCGTTCTGGCGAAGGACCTGCGCCAGGCGGGCGACGAGAAGGTCCTTCGCTCCGTAAATGCCCGAGGGTCTCTCGATGACGGGCGCTTCTCCGGACTCTGATCCACCGCTGCTTCCGGATGTGCCGAGCTGAGGAACGATTTCACGGCTGACCTCCAGCGCCTGGCCGGACGCGAGGACCACCTCCATGCTCGGAACGTAGTCGCGCATCGAGCCGACCCGGACGGAGTGCGAGCCGGCGGCATCGACGCCGATCATTCCGCCCACCGTCGTGACGGCGGTCGTCGACGGATCGGGAGGCAGGTAGCGGCCGAACGGCCGGAGCTGCCGGTTGAGCTGGTCGCGGACGACACCCGGTTGAACGCGGACGGTGTCGAGCCCGATCGCCTCGACCGAGGTCATGTGCCTCGCGAAGTCGAGAACGATTCCCCGTCCGATCGCTCCGCCGGCCACGCCGGTTCCCGCTCCGCGCGGAATCAGGGGGATCGACCGCTCGCGGGCGTACCTGGCGATCGTGACGACGTCTTCGCGACAACGGGGAAACGCGACGCCGAGAGGCTGCTGCTGATAAAGGCTGGCGTCGGTCGCATAGGCGGCAAGCATCAACGGGTCCACCCGCAGCTCCCCTTCCAGGGTGCCGGTCAGGTCATCGAGGATGCGCTGCTGCTCTTGCACTGAGTGCGGTCGGGGCCATTCCAGGAGGGTCGATCACTGCTGCAAAAAGACAACAGGCGTGAGTGTCGAGCATCCATCGGGGGCATGCAACCCGTCGACGGCAATTGCGAGACAACGAGCCGGAAACGAGAGGTTTCCCGCATCCCCCTTCCGGCACCTGAGGGTTGGCGACTCCGACGCGGCCCATTCTTCGGATCGCTCTCCCGGCGGTGAAGGGCCTTTCTCCCGATAGCGTCCGGCCCCCGCGCGCCGGTCAGCCGCCGGGAGGTCGCGCGAGGTGTCGTCTCGCGGCAATTCGATAGAATTCCGGGGCCCTGAAACGATCTCACCGCTTCCTCATGAGCTCCCCATGATCACGCTGAATGTCCTTCTCACTGTCAAGAACGACGCCGACATCCCGAAGGTCCGTGATCTTCTCAAGCTGCAGTGCCAGTTGTCGAAGAAGGAGCCGGGCTGCGTCCGGTTCAACGTCTACCACTCGAAGAACCAGCCGAACCTGTTCATCCTCAACGAGCACTGGGAATCCCAGGAGGCGCTGGAAGAGCACCGGAAGGCGCACGCCTACCTGACGGTCTATGCCCCGCAGGTCATCCCTCTTGTCGACCGGACGCCGCATCCGTGCGACCTGGTCGAGTAGCGAGCGTCACCCGCCGGGGGACGCAGGCGGCGCCCCGCCGACCTCGTCGAGAAGCCGCTGCAATACCTGCGGGTCAACCGGTTTAACGAGGTGCTGGTCGAAGCCCGCCTCGCGCGAGCGGTTCCGGTCCTCGACCTGCCCCCATCCGGTCAGGGCGACGAGCGCGATTTCACGTCCGAACGGGAGTTCCCGGATCCGGCTGGCGGCTTCGTAGCCGTTCAGCACCGGCATTCCGATGTCCATCAGCACGACATCCGGACGGAACTCCTCGGCGACATGGACCGCCTGGAGTCCGTCCGAGGCGATCTTCACCTCGTGCTGCATCAGTCCGACGACCATTCCCAGGATCCTCGCGGCATCCTGGTTGTCGTCGACAACGAGAACGCGAAGGGATCGGGTCGGGGACTCGGATCGAGTCGGCGGGGAGGCCTCGCGGGTCCCCTCGACGACGATCGGCAGCCGCAGGCGGAACTCGCTTCCCCGGTCCTCCCCTTCACTGTGAGCGGTGACGGTTCCGCCATGCAGCTCGACGAGCCGGCGGACGAGCGTCAGGCCGATCCCCAGTCCGCTCCGCGTCCGTTCGAGCGAGCGGTCGAGCTGCTCGAACATGTCGAAGATCCGTTCCAGCTTTTCGGCGGGAATTCCGATTCCGGTGTCGCGGATCGACACCAGGAGGTCCTTCCCCCGGACCTCTGCCGTCAGCGACACCTTCCCCTGCTCGGGGGAGTAGCGTGCGGCGTTGGTGAGAAGGTTCGTCAGGATCTGGGCCAGCCGCGG